>NZ_JBQSVH010000006.1:0-142101 GCF_052376135.1 Psychrobacter sp. AOP7-C1-14
ATCACGGTCTAGGAATTGCTATTCTTCTTGTATAATTAAACACGTCTCATGCAAAACACTTGAATGTGAACTATCTTAAAACTAACCAAACAGAATAAAAATCAGTTTTCGTTTTACCTTAACGCTTGCTCTACCTGTTTAATCAAGTACTCTTTGACCGCATTAAACAGCGGATCGATTAATCGCCGTTCTGGACAAATCAAATACAGCGGATAGTTGGCCACTTGCCAGCCGTCCAACTCTACCTCGACAAGTCTCCCTGCCTTTAAATCGCCGGCTATATCTAACTGAGACTTTAGTGCGATGCCTTTACCCGCTACTGCCCAGCGGCGTACAACATCACCGTCTTTACTTCGACGATTGCCATCCACTGCCACACGTTTAGTCTTTCCCGCTTTCTCAAAAGTCCACTCGCTCAAATATTTTTCATCATGCCCCAAACATAAGCAGTTATGCTGCGATAAATCTTCCGGCATTTTTGGGATGCCAATACCTTTATCAATTTTGCTCAAATACTCCTTTGACGCACACAGTATCGGGCGATTATTCAGCACTATAGGTAGTGCGACCAGTGAAGAATCTTTGGGCGCACCATAACGTAGTGCCAAATCAATCTGCTGACCGTATAAATCCACATAGCTGTCTGACATATGTAGCTGCACCGTCACTTTTGGGTGAATGTCTATAAAATCATCCAGCCAAGGCAAAATTAAGTTTCGACCTAAATCTGATGACGCCGACAGTCGAATTGTACCTGTGAGCTCAGCATCATTGTCATGCAGTCCTGCATAAGCGTTGTCCAAAATAGCCACCGCATCTCGGCAATGCTTTAAATATTGCTCACCCTTACTAGTTAACCGTAGCCTACGAGTAGAGCGAACAAACAATACCGTCTCAACCTCGGCTTCTAATCGCTTGATTGCTGCACTCACCACTGCAGGCGACAAATCTAAGTGCCGAGCACAGGCAGATAGGCTACCCAAGCGAGCGGTCTCAATAAAAATACGTAAATCCTGCAAATTCTTCATCGTGATGCCTTCGTTTAGTTAACGTCTAACTTAGCAACCACCATCGATTGCTGTGACTAGCCTCATCGTTATATAAAAATTATTGAAACTGTTTCTCTAAACCTGCTGATTATCAAAATCATTAATTATAGTAGCATGCACCTATAAGGTTTATTCACACATTTGGAGATATACGATGGATACTATAATACGGCCTACGAGCACATAAGAGACTCAACATAATAGAGAAAACCAACAAAGCGCACTACAGCAAGCACGCAACTTACCTCTACCTTCAAAATCAGACAAGCTTAAACGTGCGCTATCGGTAGAGCATTTTTGGCCAAGCATGGACAGAGTGGGAAACCACTGAGTATGACCTACCTGTACTTGATGACTCATTATTTGACCCAACTCTACGTGATGCAGTGACGCAAGCATAACGCACTCCTTCTATAGAAACGGCTGCTAAAAATTTATGGTAAGAGATACTACCTGACGTATACCAAGGACAACTCTTTGACCCAGCACAACTATCAACGCTGCGCCGTTATTTGCAAGCAATCGCAGACGCTAACATTCCCATACATCCTCCTTATGGTATCGCATTGAACACTAATGGTGCCATGTTAGATGCGCGCTCGCTAGATTTCGCGTCTTTTTAAGATGAGCTTATGTGTTTAATAGATTTATCAATTGATAAAGCACCTTCACTATACGTCCTAATATAGCTAATAAATAACCTTTAAGCAGATTGAAAATGCCATATTATCAAAATAATATTGAAAGTGTTTTATCTTGTAGCTAGTGGTTCTAATGTATGAACTTTACTATTATGAGTCATCGCTAGGACGAGCCGATCATTCAACTTAACTATTAACGAATAAGGATTGAGTGACACCGTTTGTTAAATCCATTTGTATTACCAGCTGACTAAAAACTAAAACTTACTCTATTTAAGGACAATCATGAAAACCATTAATGAAGCATTAAACTGGCGTTACAGCACCAAAGTATTTGATGCTAGCAAAAAGATATCTGCTGAAGATTTTGAGCAGATCAAAGACATGCTACAAATGAGTCCATCAAGTACCAATATTCAACCTTGGAGCTTTGTCATTGCAGATGATGAAGCAGGAAAAGCGCGGCTTGCCAAAAGCACGCAAGGCGCCTTTCATTTTAATACACCTAAAGTCTTAGATGCCTCACACGTGGTGGTTTTCTGTACTCGTATTCATGCCGACGACGAATACATGCAAGCGGTTTTAGAAAAAGAAGATCAAGATGGTCGCTATGCACAGCTAGAGTTTAAAACGCAGATGCATCAAGGTCGCCAATTGTTCTTAGATATGCATCGATTCGATACCAAAGATGAGACACATTGGCTTGCTAAACAGGTATATCTAAATATGGGCGCGGTATTATTGGGTAGTGCTCTTTTAGGTATTGATACCGTTCCTATGGAAGGGGTTGATTTACAGGCGCTTGATACAGAGTTCGACTTACGTAGCAAAGGATATTCTGCCGTAGCAGTGGTATCGTTTGGCTACCGCAGCGATGAAGATTTCAATGCCAAAATACCTAAGTCACGCTTGAGTGAAGAGGCTATCTTTATTAAGGCTTAGGCAACTGTCAAACGAAGTCTAAACATTATCAGATGGTCAATAAGCATAATTGTAACGTTGCTATTGGCCGTTTGAGTTTCTGACGTTTTTTAATAATATTGCTTATTAATCTACTGTATTGCTTTCAAAATAAACATAAATAATGACTGGAGCCGACGATGAATTTGGCAAACAATAAAAAGAATGCTATCGCGTTCTATAAGACTGCTTACGAGGGTAATCCACAAAATGCCGTTGCTGATTATGTGGGCAATGATTATATTCAACATAATCCCGCCGTAGCCAATGGTAAAGCAGGATTTATTGAATACTTTGAACGGATGCAAGCACAGTACCCAAATAAATCAATTGAGTTTGTACGTTGTATCGCTGAAGGTGACTTAGTTTCATTGCATACCCATCAAGTCTGGCATAACGAAAACCAAACTGTCGATGAGTTTGTGACGATGGATTTCTTTCGATTTGATAATAGTGGGAAAATTGTTGGGCATTGGGATTCTATCCAGCAAATACCCAAATATTCTGCTAATCATCAAACCATGTATTAGTTCATACCTACCTATGCAGGTAAAACGCTACATTTAGCTCAGCAGGCATGACAGCTATTGAACGATAATAAACTTTTATCTTAATAAGTTTATAAAGACAATCATCAATGACGACCAAAAAATATAACCCAAAAGCTCTATAAAGCTGTTCTTTTATATTTGATAGACTCAAGCGTGGCCAGCCAAATCAAAGGTAAAATAATCAGAGCCGAACCTATCAAAAGACTGATATCTGGTATCTCATCAAACCATACGATGCCGATAACCACTGCTCCTAACAAACCAGTATATTCTGCACTAGATATTTTATGTGCTTCAACCGCTCGGTAGACCAGTACGCAGATACCCGCATAGATCAAAATAAACAGATTTGAGCCCGCCGCTATCCATAGCGCGTACCAGCTCAAAGGGGCATTTTCCCAGATAGCCAAACCAAGACCCAATGGTATTCCTACTAAATTGGTCAAGAACAAGGTCTGAGCGACTGTATGATTCGAAGGTAGTTTACGAACTAGCAAATTGTTTGTCGCCATGGTTAAGGCCACGATCAACGCAAATATAGCGCCCATATTGATTTGTGTTGGTTTTACCACGACAAGAATACCTATAAAGCCGAGTATTGCCACAATGATACTTGGTACTGTGAGTCTGTCTTTATAAAATAGAAACCCCAGCGGCAACATCAGTAAAGGCGCAGTATAAAAAATAGCATTGACCGTCGCTAGTGGTAATGCTTGGATAGATAGCACCATAAATACCGCGCCAAACAACCAAATGTGACCACGTACAAAATGCCATTTCACATTACTCAGTAGCTTGGCTTTTTGATTGACTAAACAAAATGGTAACAGCATAAGAACTGCGGTCAGCTGACGCAATAGCACAAACTGATAGACGGCTGAGCTATCTGGCAACTCTTTTATTAGGGCATCTGAAAGGACTGCAATCATGTTTCCTGCAACCAATAGAATCATTGCAAACCCAACACTCATCTTTGGCATTGTCATCCTTACATCTATCTCAAAATACATAAAATTCTAAATTAAGCCATTTAGCCCAATGGTCAGACGTAATAGTATATTCGCGTATGCTCATGACGTATAATGATATAAAAATATTTAGTATTAGTTGAACTCATAATGAAACTCCCTCCATTACGTGCCATACAATGCTTTGAATCTGTCGCAAGGCTCAATAGTTTTTCTAAGGCGGCAGAAAGCCTCAATGTGACGCAAAGTGCCGTGAGTCATCAGGTTCGAACGCTTGAAGAATATCTTGGTGAATCGCTATTTTATAGACAAGGTAGAAACCTCATCTTAACAGATATAGGTGCTCGCTATTTCACAGAGGTGAATCAGTCACTAACGGCTCTATCCAATACCAGTCAAGCCATTCGCCATGATAAGCCCGGGCATATTCGCCTAGCACTGTATAGCTCAGTGGCTGTCAATTGGCTAATTCCTCGGTTAGAAGACTTCCGTGAACAGCACCCAGAGATTGAACTGACCTTAAACATGGTGACGGACCAAGACGATTATAATGAGCAATGTTCGGACTGCTTTATTACCGTCAATCCACCAAAACACAACGTCGTCAGCAAGTTTTTATTTGCTGAGAAGCTATTTCCTGTCTGTGGTCAAAAGCTCTGGGCAGAAATAAAGGATCAGCCATTGCCTGAGGCGTTATGGCAACACCCCTTACTGTCCGTAAAATACTCTGACAAAAGTGAAGGTACGGCTAATGATTGGCTAAAATGGTGTAAAGCAGGCGGGTTTGAGCTACCAAGCGAGGTAAAGATTAATCGATTTAGCCATGTACTGCTTGCCGCACAGGCTGCACGTTATAACTTAGGTATTACGCTTACCGACAACTATATGATGCTAGAACAAACACATCAGCAAAATCTTGTCAAAATCCCAATGCATGAATTACTCACTGGCGACAGTTTCTATTTCTTTTATAATGACTTAAAGTCAAATCAACCAGACATCATTAAATTGAGTCGTTGGTTAGAGTCACAATGTCTTTAAACGTGTTTTAAATAGCATTTTAAATAAATGTTTCTAAAGACCATCATTAACGAGTATTACCTATAATTGCGACCAATAAGCACTATGAAAGTATCAACCCCCTACGATAAAGAGCAAGACCTGTGCAAATAGTCCTCAATCAAATGGATATTACCGATTATCAAGTAACGGTAAATGCTGCTGCGATATTAAAGTCAATCCATGATCATCAAGTTTGCGATGGCTTTATGATTTTTCCAGAACTTGCTTTGACTGGCTTTCCGACGCTAGACAATATTGAAGCGTTATACCATCAATCAACAGAGCACTTTCACAGCATAGTGGAAGCAAGCAAAAATACAGATTCAACCATCATTATTGGACATATTGACAAGCAGGATCAACTTTTCTATAACGCATGTTCTTTTATAAAAAACGGAGACATCATTCATAAGCACCGAAAGTCAAAGCTTTGGCTTGATGATGTTGGGGTATTTACAAGCGGAGAAGACTTGTCAGTGGTTAGCATTAATGATGTGGTTTGCGGTGCTCAGATTTGTTTTAAGCTAGAGTTTCCAGAAGGCTCAAGAGCACTGGCAAAAAAAGGCGCACAGATCATATTTATGCCAAACGGCAATATGTCTCCCTATGCAAATACCCACTATATCTTGACTCAAGCTAGGGCTATAGAGAACCAATGTTTTATGATTACCTGCAATGGTGTCGGCGTCGATCATGGCGGTCAGTTTGTAGGAGAAAGTCTAATCGTTTCTCCTACGGGACGAATTATAAAAAAACTTGGTTCGACGCCAGACATAGTAACAGTAGATATAGATTTAGAAGAACTAGAGCAGTCTAAGCAAAACTATCACTATATAGACTTAGCTTGATTCAACCATAAAATTTAATGATTAAACTGAGTGGCAAGGTTGTTTTCTAGAGAAACCACAGTGAAGAAACATCACGGTTACGTATCGCGGCTGATGTCTGGTGGCTTGAGAGCCGATGGATTATCGTTGAGCTAGTACAGCGCAGTCTATATATCCTATGACTTACTATGCTCAATCTTTCAAAGCATTCTCAACAAAGCTCAAACGATCTTGGCCAAAGAACATCTCATCATTTACAAAGAAGCTTGGTGCTCCAAATACGCCTCGTGCTACCGCTTCTTCGGTACTAGATTTTAAACGCGCCTTGACCTCAGGCTCACTAATACGTGCCATAAAATCAGTCGCATCAATATCTATTTTTGACAGAACATCAGCAATGACTTCTGGTGATTCCATATTTAACTGTTCAGCCCATAGCGCATTAAAGATAGTAAATAAATAACTCTCAAATTTAGGTGTCCCCAAATAAGCGGTAACACCGCGCATAAGCTGCATCGTATTGACTGGGAAAAATGGATTGAAGCGAAATGGTACATCATAGATAGCTGAAAAACGCTTAAGGTCTTTGAGCATATAAGCGCCTTTAGCAGGTACGGCAGCCGGTGAGGTATTACCAACAGCTTGAAACACTGCACCAAGTAACATAGGTCGCCAAACGATCTCAGCATTGTGACGCTGTGCGATCCTCGCTAATTGTGTCCATGCCAAATAACTGGCTGGGCTGCCCACATCAAAGAAAAACTCTACTTGTTTACTCATCTTTGCATTCCTTGCAATTTATATTAAATATCCATTAAAATTTTTGACAGTTATTAATTAAGTAATACTAAAAAGTCTCCATCCATGGGCGTAAATCCAGCTCATGTGTCCAGCTATCTTTTGGCTGACAGTACAGCTGCCAGTACTGCTCAGCGATATGATCTGGATTTAAGATACCGTCTTGGTCTTTTAGCTCATAGCGCTCGGGAAAGTTGTCACGAATAAAATCAGTATCAATGGCGCCATCAATGATAGGATGTGCGACATGTATACCTTTGGGTCCCAACTCGCGCGCCATGCTTTGTGCCAATGCCCGCAGAGCAAACTTAGCACTAGCAAAAGCCGAAAAACCTTTGCTACCGCGTAAAGACGCTGTTGCACCCGTAAAGATAATTGTCCCTCTCTCACGTGGAATCATAACTTTTGCCGCTTCTCTACCGGTCAAAAAACCAGCCAAGGCACCCATCTCCCACACTTTTCGATAGACCCTTTCTGTCGTATCTACGATGGAGAAATGAACGTTTGCACCGATGTTAAATACCACTACTTCAATCGGCCCAATGTCTTTTTCAATATGAGCAAATAGCTCAACCATCTCTTGCTCGACACGTGCATCACAACCAAATGGCTTGACCACTCCCCCAGCCGCTTCGATATCACTGACTAATGCCTCTAACTTTTCAACAGTCCTTCTGGTCACGCATAACGTAAAACCTTCTCGCGCAAAGCGTTTGGCAACAGCGCTGCCAGTGGCGTCGCCTGCGCCAATTACAACTGCTACGGGTGCTCTGTTCATGTCTATTTCCTTATAGGTTACTTTTTAGAGCTAGCAAAAACATAGCTTTGTTTGTGGACCCTGTCAAGCTAACCTATAACTTAGAAATAAAAGAGATGACCTATGCGCTGGTATGAACTGGGCCAATAGTCTTGCTCGGTAGCTCAGACTTTGGCAGTCATTGGTGATTGTTGGACGCTTATGGTTTTACGCGATTGTTTTTTGGGAGTCGAACGATTCGACATATTTGAGCAACGCTTAGGTATTACACGCCATGTCCTATATGACTATCTTCGTAAGTTGGTTGCATAGGATATTCTAAAAAGTCGCTGATCAGTAGTGGCCACTACGTGAGAAATACAGACTGACAGAGTACGCTGAACCCATTACTACACATGATATTGAGGTTAAGTTAGAACCAAAATCTAGGTGTTTATGGGTACGGTGGCGGCTTTTTTCGATTAACTAGCGGCAATCGTTTCGGTAGTGAGCTTCAATTACTCATCCTATTATTAGCAGCAGAATATAGATCAAACCTATGAAATGGCTGTCATTTCAGTGACAATAAATTCATCGACCATATCATCTGTTACTTGTACATAGTTTTGAAAATGCAGGCTTTGTACATGTTGCTGAAGACAGTCATTGTTTTCCCAAATCTCATAAACAACGAAACCGTTACTATTTGCATTTTCTTGATGTAAGTCGTATTGGATACAGCCTTTATCATCTTGTGATGCTGCTGTCAGTTTAAGCAGCTCAGTTTTCACTTGTTCAACGTGCTCAGGTTTGGCTTTGATAGTGGCGACGATGGTAAGTGGTTTGTTTGCTTGCGTGCTCATCTATTTTTCCTATGTTTATATATTATCATTGATTTAAATAGGTCCAACATGTCTGCTAAAAGCGCCACACTGGACCTACCAACCTAAATGGCGTTATATATTATGCAGACCAACCTTCTAATACAATCTTGCCATGTGCTTGCTGATTTTCTAGCATTTGATGCGCGCTGCGTAGATGTTCAGCGGTGATCGTACCAAGATTGTGAGCGACCGTAGTTTTGATCTGGCCTGCATCAATCAATTTTGCCACTGCGTTTAATAAATGATGCTGTTCAATCATGTCTGGCGTACTAAACATTGAGCGTGCAAACATAAATTCCCAATGCAGGCTTAAACTTTTAGTTTTAAGAGGGTTGGCATCTAGTGATTTTGGATCATCAATCAGTCCAAGCTTACCCTGCGGCTTTAAGCATTTAATGATCTCTTCGTAATGATCTTCGGTGTTATTGAGACTCACCACGTAGTCTACTTCGGTAATACCTGTTTTTTGTAGCTCATCAGACAGAGGGTTGCGGTGATTGATAATATGATCAGCACCCAAATCTTTGAGCCATTGCACGCTTTCATCTCTTGAAGCCGTACCGATAATCGTGGCAGACGTTCTTGTTTTCAATAACTGAGTTAGGATAGATCCAACGCCACCCGCTGCGCCAATGACCAATACTGAGACGTCATCAGCGTTTTCGCTACTACTGCTGTCGTTTGCCGTGCTATCAGAGACAGGCACTTGTAAACGGTCAAACAACATCTCCCAAGCTGTAATCGTTGTAAGCGGTAATGCTGCTGCCTCAGCGAAAGACAAAGAGGCTGGCATGTGTCCAACGATACGCTCATCGACCAACTGATATTCCGCATTGCTGCCTGAACGGGTTAAATCTCCAGCATAATAGACCTTATCGCCTACTGAGAATAAACTGACGTCTTCACCGACAGCCGTCACCGTACCAGCAGCATCCCACCCGATAACCGCATACTCGCCCTCTTCGGCAGGTCTCCCTTGACGGATTTTGTAATCTACTGGGTTGACTGATATGGCTTTCACTTCTACGAGAATATCGCGGCCTGAAGCAACTGGCTTATTAAGGGTAATGTCTTGTAGAGACTGTTCGTTATCGATAGGCAGATTATTTTGATAACCAATGGCTTTAATAGTTTGCATAATATTGTGTCCTGTTTCTAATGAGAAATTTTTAATAATAAAATTTTTGAGAATATAGTTGATAGTGTTCCGATTGCTTGCAATTAACTAATACTGCTAAACATAGGTCTTAGGCAAGAACTGACTGCAATACTGTTTGAGTCTGCTGCTCAAGCTCTGCAATGGCTGTTTTGTTTAAAGCATCAACATGTGGTTGACCAAACTCCCCTCTTGCATCACCATGTGCGCCATCTTTTATATCGTTATCAAAGTATCTACCAGTGTCATCAGCGAACTCATCCGAGATGGCCAATGCAGTTAGGATATTTGCGCCCTTGTCTGCTGATGACCAATACTGACCATAAGCCTCATCGACCATTTTTGTATTCAGCAGCGAACCTGGGTTGACAGCAATGACATTGATATCGTCGCTAGCAACTGTATCCGCTAACGCCATACTCCACATCGTGAGTGCCAGCTTACTTTGGGCATAGGCGGCTTTATCATCGAGTCGGGTCTGGCCTGCAAACGCTTTATATGATATTGGTGCTTGCGCAGCTGAGCTTAAGTTCACGATACGCGCTTGACCAGATTGCTTTAGCAAAGGTAATAAAGCATTGGTCAACTCATAAGGCGCTAGATAATTGACCACGAAACGTACATCCAAACCGTCTTTAGTCATTGCTGATGCCGTGGTATAAATCCCTGCGTTATTTATGAGCACATCAAGCTTTGGCAATTTTTCATTGACGTCTGCTGCCATCTTTATCACATCTGTCAAATCAGAAAAGTCAGCCACAAACCCATCAATGCTGTCTACTGCTGCGCCTGTCGCGACTGCTTTGACTTCTGCAATGACACAAGCAAGTTTGTCAGCATTGCGGCCATGCAAGTATACTTGATGCCCAGCTTTTGCCAATTTTAGCGCTGCCAATTTTCCAATGCCATCAGTGCTGCCAGTGATTAGAATCGTCTTAGTTATATTAAGAGTCATAAGCCGTCCTTATTTTTTGAATTATTGTTCCAGTTTTGGTTACCTGTTCTATTTTATCTATCGTAATTGCGCCCATTGTAATGAAAGTGTTGTGCTTCAAACAGTAGCTATCACCTAAAACACTTTCAATATAATTTTGAAAATAAGTGATTTTTGAATAGTTGTTTAAATGACTACTGGTTATATGAAAGTTAAGGAAATATTGGCAAAGTAACTCTATTTACTTGTAGAACTCTCAATTTGATCGCATTGTAGTCAGACACTAGGTAGTATTATCTGATACGATAATGCACTCAAATTTCATCTATATAATGGCGTTGAAATAAAAGAAGCGCGGCTCATTGAAGCTGCTCATTAAAGTCGGTTTAAATAGCAGTCAAACTGACTGTCTGACTGTTTTTCTTAATGGATAGATCCAAACCTCATGAGAAATGAGATGTATGGGTGAACAAGACAGGCGCCACCAATGGGTTCGGTGGATATATCGCTTATATTCCCGCAAAAAAATCTGGCATTGTCATTTTGGCAAATAAGAACTACCCCAACGCAGAGAGAGAGTCAAAGCGGCTTACACCATCCTGCAAAGTGCGATGGCGAATTGAAGTGGCAGAAAATATCGCTCTGTCTCTAGTAACATTCACCTTTTTTCAACCAATATAATGCATGCAAAAAAGTCCTTTATATAGTATAAAGGACTTTTTTCTGAAGTTGAGCGCGTTAGTTTGTACTACTTTTCAAACTCTTTAAAATCTGCTTTACGAATTTTGGCGTGAATACCTTTAGTCTTATCTACGACTTGCGATACTTCAAAATCTGTCGCTGCACTTAGGTAAGCATAAGCAATCGCCTCATCGATACCATACTCTTGATTCAAGAAACGAATCGCTTCACGAGTAGACTTCTTCATCGCTTCATCTAAATCTTCATCCAACCCTGGCGTGATCCAAAATTCAGCATTCTCTGCCAAAGGTTGCACAATTTCTTTACCTGGAATTTTATCTTTGCCTGCTTTTAGCAGTGTAAATTTAAAAGTGGCGCGAGCAGATGCTTCGAGAGCAGTTAACGCAACCTCGCCATCGCCTTGGGCAAAGTGGCTGTCACCTGTATAGAACAGTGCACCTGCTACCTGTACTGGATAATAAACCGTCGCACCTGCACCCAATTCATTGATATCAATATTGCCACCATACATAGCAGGTGGAACTGAATGTACTCGCTCCGAGGTATTTGCTGCGACACCCATTAGCCCCATAAATGGACTGAGTGGAAAACGTATAGACTGACCAGAATCTGTTTTTAGGATACCTTCGTATTCACCTTTGGCGTTCTTCTCTATAGGAGTAAATACGGAGACATTACCGTAACGTTCAGGATAAGCAGCAGACGCGTTATCTTGTTTTTCTTTTTTGGGAAACTCGCCTGCCAATGCGCCTTTGCCATGACGATTAGAGATGACGCCATACGGTACGCGCGGCTCAACGTTGATGACTTCTACTTTTAGGATATCACCTGGTTGTGCCCCTTTAATCTCGATAGGGCCTGTTACGATATGAGGACCATCTTTATCAAAATCATGTTCTAATTCCGATTTTGTTATTGTTTTTGCTTCCTCTAAAATAAAATCGTCTTTGACCCCTTTTGACTTAAAGTACTTTTCTGCATCACGGCCCTGATCTTCGAGCAAACCTTCGTGTGAGACCGTATCAAAAGTCACCACACTACCTGAAGCAACCGACATAACGGGGCTAGCGTCTCTATTAGGTAAATATCCCCATGTTATGGTGTCTAAAGTAGAAGGTACATAGTAATTGCCTTTGTATTCGCCGCTACTCAGTTGAGTAGGTTCATCTGCTATTTGCTTAAGAACCGTAAAGTCTTCTGCTTGGGATACTGATATACCAAACGCGCTTAGAATAAACAGTGAAAGGATGGTTTTTTTGAACATAGAACATACCCTCTTTAGTTGAAGCCTGACCATATTGTCGTACTTGTATAAAAGGCAAGTTCTATGCCACAGAAAAAACGATGTTTTCTACTAAACTCAGTGGCAAAAGCACTATATTGATACAGTTTTTGCTTTATCGTGGTGCTTCAGTATAAAAAGAGCGTTGTTTTAGAGCATAGCGTTGCATGGAATGCAAATATAATGAGAAGAAAACTTAATTATCAATCTTATTTTAAGTCACGCTATGCAAATTGGTGTTCGAACGACTACCAATTCTCAATATGGGCTGGCTGACAAATAAGACAAGCACACCAACCAATGAAAACAGACCGAAGGCGTAGAACGCAGTAGCAACACCATATCGATCAACAATCAAACCAGTAAAGATGACCGGTACACTAAGCCCTATATATGCCATCAGAAAATATCCGGCACTGGCACGTGCCTGCTCAGTACCAGCCGAGCATGCGACTCCTAGCATACCTCCTAAATAGGCAAATCCATAACAACTACTGCTCGCCAACAAAGCAGCCAAAAGAATCATTGGCAGGTTGGCATTCAACGTTCCCCAAGCCAATAAAACATAGGCTGGTAGCAAGATCAGAAGACCAAGCTTACTTGAGACTTGAGGGTCAAGTTTTCGGGCGATTGGCTGAACGATCAATCCACAACTGATAGCCAACATAGAAGATATCCCTGCATATTTAGCGAGTCCATGCGTGGCTAGTACTGAGGGAATAACTGACAATACCAACCCTGTCGTCGCCCAACAAATCAAAATACCGCTACCATACCAAATGACTTCACGGTTAAAATGAGGTAGCCGTAGCATAGATGTGGGCGAACTAGTGCGTTTAGGTGCTGTCTCTGGTAATTGATACAACAAAAATATAGCGACCAGACCGCTCGCTAACAGTATGAAAAAACTGGCTGGCTGATCGGTTTCATAAAACATCAAAGAAACTGTCGTCAACATAGGGCCAAGACCAAAACCTATCGTTGTACTGGCCGTCACCCACGCTGTCGCACGCATCGTATCTGATGAATCAAGCAGCTCAATCATATAGGCAGTCGCCGTAGCAGCCATCAGAGCGGTTCCCACACCCAGTACGAATCGCGCTACTGCTAGCGCGCGCGTGTACGGATAAAATAACATAAGAGCCGTCGCTGCTATCGATAGTGCTAGAGAGATTAAAATCACCTTGCGCCGTCCGATACGATCAGACAAACCACCAAAAGCTAATAACACAGGTATGACGCCTAATACATAAAAGGAAAACGCTATCGTGGTTGCTAATACACCATAACCATCATTGTGTGCGTAAACAGCATAAAGCGGGCCTTGGATATTGACGCTTGTCGTTATTACGCATAAGACAAACGCCAAATATTTATTATATTTTTTAGTGGTCATATATCGCTGCTTTTAGAAGAATAATTATTGAATTGACTGAGGTTAATGTGATTCATAATAGAATCACACCTACTTCTATATCGTTTACGTTCAATAATTAAAACAAAAGCAAAGTAGGTTATCTACACACAATCCAGTACAATTAGACAGAACTGTTTGGTCTATAAGACCCATACAGTTTGAATATCATGTCCACATATTGTCTTAGCTATAGTTTTGAAATAACGCGTTCAGAAAAGCCGCCTTACCAAAAATTGTGAAAAATATGAATAAAAAGCCAACACGCATCGAAGTTGTCATGGCTGACGTAAAAGAGAAAATAGCGACCGTTATCTACATGCCAGAGTCGCGACTACCCTCTGTCCGTGCCGCTGCCAAAGATTATGGGTTCTCGCCATCTACAGTGGTTGAAGCCTATGAGCGCCTGCAAATCGAAGGGGTTATCTACTCCCGTCCGGGTGCAGGGTTCTATGTGGCAGAGACGACAGCGCCGCTATCACTGACAGATATAGCACCAAAAATTGACCGAGTGGTAGATCCATTGTGGGTATCGCGGCAGTCGTTGGAGCCACCCGATGGCGCACTAAAACCAGGCTGCGGTTGGTTACCAGCGGACTGGCTGTTTGAGGCAGGTATACGCCGTGGTCTGCGAAGTGTGGCAAAAGCTGACGCATCCATTATCAGTGAGTATGCAACGCCACTAGGACTGTTAACATTGCGTCAACTACTCACGCGGCGTATGGCAGGATTAAGTATCAATGCAGAACCGTCACAGGTCATATTGACGGATTCAGGCACTCAGGCGATAGATTTGATTTTTCGATTTCTACTGACACCAGGTGATACGGTTGTCGTCGATGATCCTTGTTATTTTAACTTTCGAGCACAGCTGCTTGCCCATCGGGTCAAAGTAGTAGGCGTCCCTTATACACCAAACGGGCCAGATGTAGAGGCCTTTGCAGCGATTTTAGACGAGCATAAGCCACGCCTATACATTACCAATGCTGCCATTCACAATCCTACGGGCGCAACATTATCACCTGCTACGGCATACCGTGTATTACAATTGGCTCAAGCGGCTGGTTTGTACATTATTGAAGATGATATTTTTGCAGATTTTGAAATCAAGCCTGCAGCGAGATTGGCAGCTTTGGATGGGTTATCACGAGTATTCTATATCGGCAGTTTTTCTAAAACGTTGTCCGCATCTCTACGCTGTGGTTATATTGCAGCGTCTACAGAATGGGTCGAGAGTTTGGTAGATTTAAAGATAGCGACTGGCTTTGGTGGCAATCAGTTAGCAGCAGCGGTTGTGTTCTCAGCATTGACTGATAGCGGCTACCGTAAGCATATGAATGATATCCATACTCGGCTGGCAAGCGCGCATACTCATACGTTACCACGATTGGCTAAATTAGGCATCGTACCGTGGCTGCTCCCACAAGCAGGTATGTTCCTATGGTGCCGATTACCAGAGAATAATAATGCGACTGAATTGGCCAATCGCTGTTTATCACAGGGTGTAGTATTAGCACCAGGCAATGTTTTTAGCCAATCGGACAATGCTGATAACTTTATGCGGTTCAATGTCGCGCAGATGAATCATTCAAAGATATTCGAAGTATTGGCTCAATCGTTAGACTGACCAAACATTCCCAAAACAGATACTAACTCTCTAGGATAAACAATATGTCCCCTATATATACTGCATTGGCAGTACTGGTTACCTTTATTTGGGGCGTGAATTTTACCTTCATTGCATGGGGGCTTGAGAGCTTTGCACCATTAATGCTTACCGCCCTGCGTTTTTTCTTTACCGCTGTGCCACTGGTCTTGTTTCTAAAGCCGCCTAAATTCAACCGTACCTTATTCATTTATGCCATCGGTACATTTGTCATGCAGTACGCCTTTGTCTTTACAGCGATGCATTTGGGTTCATCCCCAGGGCTGACGGCACTATTACTACAAATTCAGATTTTTATCACGGTATTGCTAGCGTACTTTATATTGGGCGAATCAGTCAGCCGTATGCAAATCGTTGGTATGTTGGTCGGTGTGCTAGGACTTAGCGTAATTGCATTAAACCTTGGCGGTGATATGCCTTTAGTAGGGTTTGTCTGTATTTTGATTGCTGCCATCGGTTGGAGCTTTGGTAACATTGCATCCAAGCAGGCTTCAAAACAGGCTTCAGAGAAATCGCTAGAAAAAGCATCAGAACAAATGGCCCTAAAAGTGACGCAGCAAGAAACAAGAGTATCTGTTACTAAAGCTAGCGTTAGGGCAAATAAGGCATCTGCTTTGTCTGCTCTAGCATTAGTAGTCTGGGGCAGTCTCATTGCTTGCGTGATGCTAACGATATCTTCTCTTATCTTCGAGACTGATGCATGGCAACTAGAGACGTTTACTGAAGCATCACTCAAATCTTGGCTATCACTTGGGTTTATCGTCTATATCTCAACCTTAATTGGCTTTGGACTGTGGGCATACTTACTCAGTCAAAATACAGCCTCTAAGGTGATGCCGTTTGCGCTATTAGTGCCCGTATTCGGTATGGTGACCTCAGTCCTACTCACAGGAGAAGTGGTGACTTGGTGGAAAATGCTTGCCATGATGTTGATTTTATCAGGGCTGTTATTAGCAAATGTGAAGATAAAAATGAAAAGAAAAGCTATTTGAGTGGTTACTCAGTTTTATCTTGACTCGCTATTACCGTCCAGTTAAAGTTTATTAATAGTACTTACATTACATCCCTCATGACTGATGCTAATAAAAAATCAGTCTATATTAGCTTTGTTTTATATACGTCGTATTTAGAAGGTATTCACTGTTCTTAAGTTTCAAGTCAAAACTGACATGGAAGTCAAAAACCGACATCGTTCACTCTGATATTAGACAAAAGATACAGAGCGAACCACAGTCTACAAACCTTTAGGTGATTTGAATGCGTATAGACATACCTATTTACTATGATCGACTGCTGCAGAAACTTTCGAAATTGATCGTTTCACCTCGTTTATGCCTTACATATTTCCTGTTACTCATCATTCTTACCTCTCTATTCATCACCGGTTGTACACAACGAGTCTGGAACAAGCCCATTGAAGACAAATCCACTGCTCGTTATGATTTTAATAACAACCTCCCAAAAAACTCAGACGAAGTCTTTGTCGTACTTGCCTTTTCTGGCGGTGGTACACGGGCAGCAGCACTCAGCTATGGTGTGTTAGAAAAACTACGTGATACACCTGTGACTATCAATGGCGTAGAGCGCCGACTATTAGATGAAGTCGATGTCATCTCTTCTGTATCTGGAGGAAGCTACACAGCTGCTTATTACGGATTATTCGGTGATGATATTTTTGAGAAGTTTGCACCACAATTTTTGTATGAAGACTGGCAGTCACGGCTGATTAGACTTGCGTTACGTCCGCAAAGCCTGATAGCGATGAGCAGTTCTGAATATAATCGCGGAGATTTGGTGGCCAATAATTTAAATAACAGTCTATTTCAACAAAAGACCTTTGGCGATATGAGTCGTGGAAAGTTGCCTTACGTTATCCTAAATGCAAGTGATCTGAACAATGCCATGACTTTTTCATTTACTCAGCAGCAGTTCGATTTTTTATGTTCGGATTTATCAAGTTACCCAGTTGCCAATGCGGTAATGGCCTCTTCCTCAGTACCTGGCATCTTTGCCCCTATTGCTTTACATAACTTTTCTGATTGCCCGCAGCGTTCTCAGCCTTGGGTTAATCAAGCCCTAAATCAAGACAGTCATTTACCACGTAGTTACGCGATAGCGCGCGCATTAGATAGGTACTCACAGCCAGAGCGCATGCCAGTGGTACGCTTGGTAGATGGCGGGGTGACTGATAATTTAGGCGTGCGCGGATCAATGATGAGTCCTGTGACCCAGTATGGTGATGTGCCTAATATGGCTGGTGCCTTCAGTCCTGCTAAATTGCGTCAAGTCAAGCAAGTACTAGTCGTTGTGGCCAACGCGCAGACTTACTCAGAACATGAGTGGTCGGTGGAAAATAAAGAGCCGAGTTTTCTTGATACCATTTCAGCGTCGAGCGAAGTCGCACTAGGTACGCTAAATAATGAAACTGTCTCATTGGCCAAAAAAGAATTTATGCAATGGGGAGAGCATGTAAATGCTCAGCGGCCTGAAAATGCGCCTCAAGTTGAAGTACACTTTTCTGTATTGACCTTCGATCAAGTCAAAGATAAAACAGAGCGAGCAAAGTTCGATGCTATGCCCACCACCTTTCATTTGCAACCTGATCAAGTAGATGATCTACGATACTTGGGTAATAACTTACTTGAACAATCTAAAGAATTTCAAAATTTCCGTCATGCTCTCCAGTGACCGCATATGCGTGACTGGTAGCATGCCAGCCTATACTTACCACATTTATCTATGCTCATCTCTGCCTGTTATACCCACCCTATTTTTTCGAACTAAGTATTCGTAGCATGTTTATGATTACAAGTAAAATTGAACGATTACTCAAAATTACTTGAATGACTGCTTCAGACGTTTTACTGTGGAAACAGTACTTACTACAGTTTTAATACTTGGTAGGTAGTATAGGAATACGATAATTTTGAAGATTACCTACGCCTTTTAATATGTTTACCGTACATATAATCAGGTATCTACCTCCAATGTATTACGGCTGGATAATAAATAAAATCAAAAACGTTCAAAAAATAATGATAATTCAAACCTGAAAAAGGAATGACTACTATGAACAAATATATGGCTGGAATAATCGCTGCTTTTATCGCGACCATCGTTATGTCCCTACTCTTAATGCTAAAAAGTGTGGTAGGCCTGATGCCTGATTTAGATATTATCGCGATGCTGGCATCGATGATGGGCGGTAGTCATGTAGTGGCATGGATTGCTCACTTTATGGTGGGATCGATCGGCTATGGTATCGTCATGGCATTGATGGCAGGTACGGATAGAAGTAAGAACTTTACTCTAATTGGTGCGTTGGTAGGAGCACTTGGTTGGTTTATGATGATGATTGCTATTATGCCTATGATGGGCAATGGCTTATTTGGTTTATCAATGCCAAGCGGTATCATGATTCCGATCGCCACTCTTATGCTACATCTGGTATTTGGCGTAGTATTGGGTAAAGTTTATACTAAGCTTGTTGCCGCACACTAAAAACTTAGAAACCAACCAGCTACAATAGTAGCTGATTAAAGCTCGCTATTAAAAATCAACATTAAAAAGTGACATTAAAAGTGTAGATTTAGAATCATTTAAAACAAGCTGCTAACGATGATCTTTAAAAAACAGGCCATCATTAGCAGTTTTTTATTTTCTACAGCTTTTTTTATATTATAGTTCTCTTAAATCATCTACGACAGCCAGCATTGATATCAGTGATGCTTCCCCTAATTTGATAGAGCGCTCTGGCGACCAACCCATCTCTTCATCAGGCAGGTTGTCATTATCTTTAAATGGCATCTCTAACGTATTAGCGAGGCAATCAAAATGCTCTGCCGCCCAATTGGTAGCAACGGTCATATTGGCAGTACCCGGTGCATCAACGTCATAGCCAATCTCAGACTGGAAGTCGGCGCTGGCTAATTTTAATACCTCTGAAAATCTATCACGCAGACCAGCCAGACGATCACTATAGCTTGGCGTCCCTTGTGAGCCAGCGAGGAAGACGTATGGCAATGCTTCATCACCATGCACATCATAAAATAGATCCACGCCTGTCGCTTTCATTTTATTAATCACATGAAACACTTCAGGACTTTTTTCTAAGCTTGGACTTTGCCATTCACGGTTCAAATTGGTTCCGGCAGCGTTAGTACGCAAGTGTCCACGCACACTGCCATCTGGGTTCATATTAGGGACTACATAAAAATTAGCTTTGTCTAATAGCTGTCTGCCTGTCGCATTATCACTATCTAACAAGCTATACAACAAACCCTCAATAAGCCACTCAGCCATCGTTTCACCTGGGTGCTGACGGGCGGTAATCCATATATTACGCTTATGGGCAGCTCCATCACCAATTTTGACTAAAGTTAGGTCACGTTTATCAAGCGTTTCGCCCAAATGCTCTAATGTCACTAGCGGATGCACTTGCACGGCGGCCAATAAATCTTGGTGACGCTCATAGCTATAAGGCGCAAAGTAGGCAATTTGCATAGTTTCACATTCTAACTCTGCCACGATGGTCAATTTTCCATCTTTATAAGACGTTGGAAGACGGAACCAATGCTGACGATCATAAGAACCTACCGCTTGGTAATCTTCCCACCCTTCTAGATAAGACGACTCACCTGCATTCAGAATATTGAGAACATACTGCTCCCCTATTTGGCCTGATAGACGAAAGTTAAACCACTGAAAAAACTCTCCGCCAACGTCTGGACGAATCGCTAGTTGAATGTCCTTTTTATCATCTGCATTGATAACGTCAATGTTGCCTGCATCAAAATTCGCCGTGATATACATAGTTATTCCCTAATTAATTTTTATGATTCTGTTTTAAATATTATGTCCATTATAGACTTACCATTTTACCTACTGTTTTTTTGATAGCTTCTACTTTTATCTAATAGAACAGACATACGTTTACTTGGTTATGGCAGACTAATTTTCAAGGTATTCGCTTTATAATCTCTGTATCGCATATGTTCAAGAGAACTACTGGTTAAAAGGCTCAAATAAAATTGCTAATAGCTTGAAACATAGGACAGAAAAAAAGCCACGACACATCATATATCGCAGCTTTTGGCTCAAGCAAACGTAAGCGATCTGATTTGACGATTAAATCCAACCTTCTTCTAGTAGATGCTCAGTATTACTGACTTTAAACTCATTGCATAAATCATAGAACGCCATTGGATCTGCTACATTGTCAAGCAACTCTCGTTTATGCAGTGCTACAAATAGTGCTAATGCATACGCCGCACTATGAATAGATTTTTTAGGATTAAAAGTAATATCAGTAAACCCTTGATATTGTATTACTTCCTCATGCAGCTGAGGGTTTTGCTTGAGCGCATTCACATATAGCCAGTCATAAAACGTCGTCAACGGCTCTACGCCCCACTCCATACCGAAATATTTGTAGCCAATGAGCTCCCCTGACGTCATTAATCGTTCATCTTTTCTGGCTTGTCTTGGCGCTACAGTTAACAAGTCAAGATAAGGACCACCATCTTCAAAAACCATACTGGCTTGAAAGACATTTTCGACACTATATGAGTTACCATCATGCTCATCGGTGATTTTTAGACTGAATGGACTTAGCGGAAAACTCAGCTTATTACCAGATTTGCTAGACAGCTCTAATACGTGCTTAAACCCATATTTTTTACGTATGACTTGATGTAAGTCATTGATGGTTTTTTTCTTTTGTCTGCTAGAAAACCCCACATGCCGTTCAACTCTAACCATGTCTGTTTTTACCAGATTGTCACTGTTGACTTTGGGCATGAATACAGGTTTATGCTCTACAGCGTTCTGTTCTTGTTCCATAGGAATGTGCCTTGATATCAATGGTTTTATATAAAGAATTTGTTGTAACTGTGCTGACTTCACATACTTTTGACGACGTATTCCGTCATTGCTAGCGTTATTTATTATTGGTTTTTGTTCGCTAGCAGTCAAACGTAGTGATTTCATCAAGAGTTATTAACCCCTATCAGCGCTCGCGGGGAAGTTTATCTTATTATCCGTCATTTATCCTGCCCTATTTTAGAATTAATGCATCCATACCTCCAACAATAAACCATAATTGAGCTATTTTGGACTTAACGACAAGTATCAGACGCTACTATAAATATGTTTGTAAATATTTAAGTAAATTCGCTTGACCTTACCATGATGTCAACCTATATGCTGTCGCTATAGATTTGAAAATAGAATTAAAAACGACAGAGGTTGTTATGAAAACAATAAACACCGAAACCCCTACCCATCAAGAAGTTCTGAGCATTGAAGGCATGAGTTGTGCCTCTTGTGTCGGGCGTATTGAAAAACAATTAAAAAAGATTGAACACGTGGAAAACGCTGAGGTAAATCTTGCGACTGAACAAGCAACGATATACGCCTCTCAACCTTTAGATGTTACCCAGCTAAACACAGCGGTAGAACGCGCAGGCTATAAAGTAACGCCAATTGAACCGATTGAGCTATCAATAGAAGGCATGAGCTGTGCTTCTTGTGTTGGACGCGTTGAAAAATCTCTAAAGAAAATATCAGGCGTACAACAAGCCAGCGTCAATCTTGCAACCGAACGAGCCTTGATACAAGCGAACACCAAAATCAACACAAACGATCTGATTGAGGCTGTCAAAAAAGCAGGCTATGAGGCCAAACTGGTAAAACCAGATCAAGGTGAGCAACAGGAAAAGAAAACCTCGGAGCAAAAGCAGCTCAAACGAGATTTAGGTCTGTCTGTCCTGTTGTCATTGCCCGTATTCATTTTATCAATGGGATCACATATGATTCCCGCCTTTCATACATGGGTGGTGAATAACCTCGGTACTCAGCAAAGTTGGCTGATACAATTTGTATTAACCACACTGGTATTACTCTTTCCAGGGCGCCGCTTTTATCAAAAAGGCATGCCAGCCTTATTGCGTTTTGCCCCTGATATGAACTCGCTAGTGGCAATTGGTACCATCGCGGCTTATGGGTTCTCTCTTATAGCAACCTTTATGCCGCAAGTCCTACCTGACGGTACGGTACATGTCTATTACGAAGCCGCTGCTATGATTGTGAGCTTGATTTTATTGGGCCGTTATTTTGAGGCAAAAGCCAAAGGCCGCACTTCTGAAGCCATTCAACACTTGGTGGGCATGCAGGCAAAGACAGCTCGTGTACAGCAAGATGGTAAAGTTGTCGAAATCCCTGTCGAAGACATCACCGCACAAATGATAGTTGAGATTCGTCCAGGTGTGCGTGTCCCTATCGATGGCGAGGTGATCGACGGTCACAGTTATATCGATGAGTCTATGATTACGGGTGAGCCGGTTCCGGTAAAAAAACAAGCCGGTGATCAAGTGGTCGGCGGTACTATCAACCAAAATGGTACTGTGAATATCCACGCAACAGCCATCGGCGAAGACTCTGTGCTGGCGCAAATCATTCGTATGGTAGAACAAGCCCAAGGCTCTAAGCTACCGATTCAAGCGTTGGTGGATAAAGTCACTATGTGGTTTGTACCAACGGTGATGTTCTTGTCCGCGCTGACTTTTATCGTTTGGTTGATTTTCGGCCCTGATCCAGCATTAACTTTTAGTTTGATTAATGCCGTTGCGGTACTTATTGTTGCTTGCCCTTGTGCAATGGGACTGGCCACTCCCACCTCTATTATGGTTGGTACAGGGCGCGGTGCAGAGCTGGGTGTGTTATTCCGTAAAGGTGAAGCACTACAGTCGCTACAAGAAGTGAGCGTGGTTGCCGTTGATAAAACAGGGACATTGACCGAAGGCAAACCTACGTTAACGGATTTTCAAGTTCAGCAAGGGTTTGAGAAAGAAAAAGTCTTACGTGTGCTAGCGTCAGTTGAAGCAAAGTCTGAGCATCCAATTGCACTGGCTATTGTGCAAGCCGCAGAGCAACAAGACATTCAATTACTCCCTGTTACTAACTTTGAGGCGATGACAGGCTTAGGGATTCAAGCAAGCGTATCTGGACAAATGATTCACATTGGCGCAGATCGTTACATGCAGCAATTGGGTCTTAATGTCGCACCTTTTGAGCAGGATGCGCTACGTTTGGGGCAAGAAGGTAAAACCCCTATTTATATCGCGATAGATGAGCAGTTGGCCGCTATTGTTGCCGTTGCCGATCCTATTAAGGAAACGACGCATACTGCCATCGCAGCATTACATCAGCTGGGCTTAAAAGTAGCCATGATTACTGGTGACAATCGCCATACTGCACAGGCTATTGCCAACAAATTAAATATCGATCAAGTAGTAGCAGAAGTATTACCCGAAGGAAAAGTAGATGCGATACGTAAGCTACAAGAACAATATGGCCAAGTAGCATTTGTGGGTGACGGTATCAATGATGCTCCTGCACTCGCCCAATCTGATGTTGGCTTAGCGATTGGCACAGGTACAGACGTGGCCATTGAGGCTGCTGAAGTTGTACTCATGTCAGGTAGCTTACAAGGTGTACCTACCGCGATTGCCTTAAGCAAGGCGACTATCAGCAATATCAGACAAAATCTGGCTTGGGCGTTTGTCTATAATGTCGCCTTGATTCCGATTGCAGCAGGCGTGTTATATCCCGCGTTTGGTATATTGCTATCGCCCATTTTTGCGGCTGCCGCCATGGCACTGTCTTCTGTATTCGTACTAGGTAATGCGCTACGCTTGAAGTATTTCAAAGCACCTACCATTACAGAATAAATATAGAATCGTAAAGCATATCCATATAGGGTTTAGATACACAGATTATTTAAACCCTTTTATTATTTAAGTCCCTTTTCAAGTTAGGAGGATGATTATGAATATTGGTCAAGCATCAAAGCAGTCAGGCATCTCTTCAAAAATGATTCGCTACTATGAGCAGATTGGCTTGTTAGAAACGGTGCATCGCTCGGATGCAGGTTATCGTTTGTACTCTAAAGAAGATATAGACGACTTATGCTTTTTAAGACATTCTCGTGACTTGGGGTTCTCATCCAAGCAAATGAAAGAGTTACTGTATTTGCGCAAAAATGCTAATCGTCAGAGTGCAGATGTCAAACAACTGACACAAGAGCATATCGATACGTTAAACCAAAAAATTGTTCAATTGCAGGAAATGGTAGACTCGCTACAAGGTTCTTTTGATCATTGTGCAGGTGATGATAATGCAGAGTGCGCTATCTTGGAGGATCTTGGCCAAGTCAAATAGAGTTCTTAACGAGCATCTCTTAATTTAGAAGGCGTTAAAACGTCAGGCCATGCTGTTTTGCACAACTAAAAGAGAAGTAAATATTTATGCTGTTCAAATATTGGTGGGCTGAGGATGTATTCAATGTTCATATACTTGTTGCATTTTTATAATTTTTAGCTCGTGCCCGCTTTTCCTTTAGTGCTTTGACTTTCTTTTCCACAGACCACGAAGCCATCTCATGCTGCGTTGTCTCAAACTCTGTGATATGTATCCAATAATCTCTATGATGGGCCTTATTTGGCGATTCGATAATATCTTCAACTATACGGAACAAGCTCTGAAATGCGGCTTTATACCTGTATAAATCGACGACATTGACAGAATTTACCTTGGCGGTGAAATCTGCATTGACTTTCGTATTATCTGAATTTAATGCCACACACCATTGACCATGAGCAATCTTGTTTCGCAATAAGCTAGGATCAAATATATACTCATCTATAAGAGCGAATATTTTTCTTTGCGTATTGGGAACATGGCCACTGCTTTTTCCTTGCACTTTTTTCAAAGAAAGTTCAACGCACTTCTTCCACGCTACAACAATATTTCTTTTACCTTTGGATTTGACTTGTGAAATCTCATCAAGAGTCAAACCATCCGGTGTATGGATAACTTTTGAGAAGACAGCTTCTGCAAAAGCACAATAGACTTGCGCTAGGATTTTGGTTTGAATTTCTGCAGAAGAGGTATCGCCACCAGAATAAGCGGCATTTAAAGACTTATTGATATGTTTCCAAGCTTGTTCTAATGCCCTTACGTTTTTCGTCTGGGCTGCAAACACATTTATTCTATCAGTTTCTAACATATAGTCATTCCAAGGTAGGTAAAGAACACTTGGGAAAATGCCCTTTACCTACCCGGAATCGAACCGGGAACCCGTTCAAGAAACGGTGTCTTACCAAATTAGACGATAGGTCCGTGTTCATTTTGATTGTTTGAGTGATTATAGTCAACCCCTTTGCGAAAAAACAGTAGTTTACCCAATTGACTAGCTATTACATTTGGTCAATAACAATATCAATGTCAGGTTGTCGCTGGCAGCCGACTAACACCTACGTGCCATGAGAAGATTGCGGTAATCTTATTCGAGAGTTTATTTCACTCTAGGGTAGTTAATCACTTGACGAAAGTGTAAACAATTTTGATCACCTTCACGGATCCATTTCTCAGTAATTTTATCAAAATATAACTGAACAACTCTTTCTGAACGGAAAAAGCTTGGATCAAGAGGATGTTTAGCATACGGGTTGTGAAATACTTGCAAACCATCGGAGACAGTTTCATTATGATCACCTGAAAAGCAATTTTGCATTTCTGGTATTCCGTTAGGTGGAGTGCCCCAAATAGAGCTGACCATAGCCTCATTAATAGGGTTTTCGCTCATCGCGCATAACTTTCCCCAAGTAGCAACACAACTAAAAACAATAGCGCTAACTTCAGACATAGAAGGATTATTGAAAAGCCCAAGTTGAATTTCTGTACCATTATCTTTTTCAACAAACCCTAGGTTTACCCTTGGAGGGCCGTGTGGAAATTTATCAGGATTATCTAGATACGCATCCTCATCTACATAATCGTCATAAAGCAAAGCTTTAATTGGTCGATCATATTGGAGGTTAAAGTGAGGTTGTTCAAATGGAGCAACGGCTAAGACAAATGGCTTACCTTTGACATGATCTAATTTTCGATATTTTTTGTCGTATAACTGTGCTTTGCTAAAAATTGAATTAGATAGCCTAATTATTGCTTCAGTATTCAGCTTCTTAAAGCGACGAAGAGCTTCCATTTCTTCTTTACCAAAGGTTTTGTCCCACTCATTAGGCTTTCCTTGAGCAGAGTTAGCTGTTACCGCCTCAATAATGATTTCCGATTTTCCATCTGATACTGAAAAGTCAGGAGTTGGTGAGCTCCAATCTACAGAAAAACCATAATACTTAAATACAGAGAAGAGATAAATTTCCCAAAAACTAGAATTAAAAGTTGTTTGGAATTCCTTTACTAACTTCCCATCTCGATCAACAAATCCATCAGCCCACTCTTCCAAGAGATCTCTTTCCGCCTTACTGTGAGGAATGAGAATTGAGCTAAAGTTTTTATGTTGCAAGTGTTCCTCAACTACAGGGGTAAATAGATCCATCCCAAGCCCTCTAATGTCCAAATGATAGGCAAATATCAGTTAGTAAAAATTAGCAACGAAGTAACATACTAGTTGTTATTTACCCTTGTTCAACACCTTATTAAACCACGATTTTCGTAAAAAATTCAGTTTTCACAGAGTTAGCGATAAAATATTGCGTAAGCGATGATAATGCAGATTGCGCTATCTTGGAGGATCTTGGACAAGTCAAATAGAGCAAATATATCAGCTATACCTTTGTATATGACATCTCCGCATAGTTTTGAGAACATGCCACTTGTATAAAGTAAGTCAATTAACTTACAATAGTATTGTTAATAAGTTTTGTTAAGTTAACTTATCATAACGTATCAATATCTGTTCGATTCAGATCAATACTTCCTGTGCAAGATTTATGTGATGAATCCGCCATGACCTCAAAACGCACTCACATTGTACGACGCCGCACCGCACTGTCGGCAAGGGTGATGTGGACGGGCATGTTGCTTGCTTGTTTTGCATGGTTGATACATGCGTCGCCATTTTTAGCCACGCTATGGGATAGCAGTATTGATGATGTTGATAATCAACATCACACTCATTTAAGTCATAATTTGCATGTTGAGCTGGCGCCCATCATCTCTGCGGTTGAACAGTATGAGCGAATCAAAGCCGATATTGCTCAAACCAATCGCACATCACCTCATGATAGTGCTGCCCATCAGTTATATTTTTATGACACATTTACTTCTGAATCGCCATCCACAGTAGCTGACACAGAGTCGAGGGCTATCGACGTCACTGTTGCACCAGCGACATCACCAAATTTACAACATCAGGTTAGTATTCAAAGCTCTGAGTCTAACAACGGACATCACAGTCGCTGCAGTATCTGTACGACTATGTCTGCAGCTCTATTACCCACTCTTATCAAGTTAAACAAGCCCTCTCTCATTGAGCCTATCACTACCATAATGGCCATAAGATCCGATGAAGCGAGTTCTTATGTCGCTAGCTTCGTTCGGCCGTTATCACGTGCACCGCCTCCTATCCTGCAAACATAATCAGTCATTACTATAGGCATTCAACTTTCGATGTTTGATTGTCGGCTTCGTGCGGTCGATACTTTATTTCAGATATCAAACGCAGAAGCATCGAACATAAAAATGTTGAATCACCGCTATGACTGATAACCGAAAATACAATCCCCTTTATCACGTGTTTTTCAAAGTTTTCAGGACATAATACTATGCAACATCTATCAAAAAGTACGGCACCTGCATTAAGACTTAGCGTTTTGGCAGTAGCGGTGTTTCAAATCAGTAGCGCATACGCTCACAATGGCGAAGATCATTCTAATGATGATATACCAATGGCTTACCTGCCAGCTATTACCGTGGAGGCAAGCGCGTCAGGCGCCAATAGTCTAGGTACCTCTGCGACGCTTAATCAACATGATATCAACAATAAACAAGTAGCGACCAGCGATACTGCAACCATATTAACCAAAATCCCTGGTATTAATGTGCAAAGTGCAGGTGGCATCTCAAACCTACCAGTGATTAGAGGGCTGGCTGATAACCGTCTGCGCATCTTAGTAGATGGTGTCGACTCAATCGCCTCTTGTCCAAACAGCATGAACTCACCCCTGTCCTATATATCACCGAGCGCGGTCGAAGAAACCACTGTCTATGCAGGCGTCACACCCGTGAGTGTCGGTGGTAATAGTATCGGTGGCACCATTGTCGTAGAATCAGCAGAGCCAACGTTTTCAGAAGACAGTACGGTCGTTACCTCAGGTGAAGTGGGTGCGTTCTATCGCAGCAACGGCAATGGCTACGGCGCCAACGTTGAAACCACCATCGCTAATGACGCATTAAGCCTGTCGTATAAAGGCAGCTATGCAAAATCAGACAATTACGATGCTGGTGGTGACTTTAAAGCTTATACTGATGCGAGTGGCAGCGGTCAAAGCTTGGCAAAAGATGAAGTTGGCTCGACGGCTTTTGAAAGCCAGACTCAGTCTGTCGATGTGGCTTATCAAAATGGAGATCATCTGCTACAAGGTACCTATCTATGGCAACACGTGCCAGAAGAGCTGTACCCAAACCAGCGTATGGACATGCTAGACAACCAGCTCGACAGAGTGAACCTGCGCTATAAAGGTGAGTTAAACTGGGGTCAGTTAGAAGCACAGGCTTACCACGAAGACGTCGAACACTATATGAACTTTGGTGAGGACAAACAGTTCTTATATGGCACCGCTGCTGGCATGCCGATGTATACCGACAGTGAAACCATCGGTGCTAACCTGAAGGGTATCGTTGATTTAACTGACCAAGGTACGGTGACCCTAGGCGCCGAGTATCAAGACTATACACTCGATGACTTATGGCCCGCCTCTGGTACTGGCATGATGGGGCCTAATGAGTTTCAAAATATCAATAATGGCGAACGCGAACGTATCGGTGTTTATGCTGAGTGGGAAAAACAAATAGCACCAAAGTGGAACACACAGCTAGGCGCTCGTTATGAAAACGTACGCACCAGTGCTGATGAGGTCAGTGGCTACAATTCAATGATGATGACCAACCAAGGCCGCGATAGCGCCATCTTTAATGCCAGTGACCGTAGCACCACTGACAATAATGTCGACGCCACTGCCATTGCGCGCTACGATATGAGCGACAACAGCTCTATCGAATTTGGGGCTTCACACAAAGAGCGCACCCCTAGCCTATACGAGCGGTATACATGGTCGACATGGGGCATGGCCTCTATCATGAATAACACTGTGGGTGATGGTAATGGCTATTTCGGTGATCCTGATCTAAAACCTGAAAAATCTAATACGCTATCCATGACATTTGACTGGCGCGGTGCCGATGATAACTGGGGCATAAAAGCAACGCCTTATTACTCGCACATCGATGATTACGTTGATGCCGTACAGTGGGATTCAACAAACAATACTGCCGCAACCACTCAGACCGCCAATCAATATAACGTGATGCGTTATACCAACCAAGATGCCAGAATATACGGCATCGATATCATAGCGGACCGCGACTTAGCATCGAACGCTTGGGGTGATTGGGGACTGGCTGGATCACTGAGCTACACCAATGGCAAAAACAAAGATACAGGTTCTCATCTTTACAATATCATGCCACTCAATGCCAGTATTGCGCTCAATCACGAAAACAACAACTGGAAAAACCAAGTTGAAGTGGTTGCTGTAGCCGCTAAAAATAAAGTATCAACGCCGCGTAATGAGGTTAAAACCGCAGGTTACGGTTTATTGAATCTGAGCACTGGCTACCAATGGGATGCGGTTAGCGTTGAGGCAGGTATTGATAATGTGTTGGACAAAAACTACGCATTGCCACTGGGCGGGTCTTATATGGGTCAAGGCAGCACCATGGGCATCAATAACGAGCTCACCACTGGATCCAACTGGGGCACTGGCGTACCTGGCGCGGGTCGTTCGTTTTACATGGGCATCAACTATAAGTTTTAATTAAAAACTCGCGTTTTATCATCAAATCACTACCTCTATAAAGAAGCCAAAATATAATGGGCTTGGCTTCTTTTTTAATATTAAGCGTAAAAAAACCCTTCAAGCAACAGTTGTCGCTTAAAGGGTTTTTTATTTCGATTTAGCTAAAACTACATTAATTACCTTTAACTGCGGGCTAACTCGAAGATAGGCTGTCCGTATTCAACATTCTGACCACTTTCGACCAAGACAGCCATGACAATACCTTCTTTATTACTAATCACTGGCTGCAAACGGGTCAATTCATCAATAAAGCAGATGGTTTGACCTTTTTGAATATGGTCGCCTTCTTTGACTAGGTTTTCTGTTGTGTCGTCTTCACTTAAGTAGATCTGCCCTACATAGGTTGCAGATATTTGTACGGCATCACTACTCTGCTGTTCTGGCTCATGAGTAGCTGTAGTGTCTATAGGATTGGCGCTGACATTACTCTGCTCGCCTAAACTATTCACCACCTTGATAGATTGACCATTATCTGCAATCGTGACTTCGTGCAACTGACTACTCTCAACCATTTTGACCACACGTGCTATTTGCTCTATATCCATCATAAACTCCTTAAATTAACAGTTAACTCATACCTAGATATTTAGCAATGGTCATGGCACTCAGAATACTCATAACGATGGCGATTAACCAGCCAAATGCTGCAATCCAAATCGGATGCTTATAATTGCCAACAATATTTTTTCTGTAGGCGGCAATCAGGATGATTATCATGGCGATAGGCAATACCAAGCCATTTAGTGTACCAACCAATACCAATACTTGGGCAGGTTTACCGATAGTCGCAAACACCAGTGTCGAGACAACAATAAAGCCAATAATGAAGTAGCGTTTGTGCTTCTCAATAAACGGATGAAAGTTGGTCATAAAGGACACAGAGGTATAAGCAGCACCGATCACCGAGGTCACAGAAGCCGCCCAAATCACCATACCAAAAATAACCTTACCGGCGTTTCCTAAAATATACTCAAAAGGCGACATCGCTGGGTTGGTAGGATCCAATGCAAAGCCTTGAGACACCACACCTAATACCGCAAGGAATAAAAATACGCGGATTACAGAAGCAATCAAAATACCCGAAACTGAGCTTCTGGTGACTGAACCTAAATTCTCTTCTCCGCTCACACCCGCTTCTAATAAGCGATGCGCACCCGAGAAGGTAATATAACCCCCAACCGTACCACCTACTAGTGTCACGATAGCGACGGCATCAATCTTGTCCGGCATGATGGTCTTACTGGCGGCTTCTGCTAGCGGCGGATCAGACTTAAAGACCACATAAATAATCAACACAATCAGGATAAAGCCCATTAACTGAGCAAATTTATCCATCATAGGGCCCGTTTCTCGGCCCAAAAAGATAGCAACGGCAATCACACCACTAATCAATGCACCCGTGATAGGTGATATGTTGAACATGGACTGCATACCGAGTCCAGCCCCGCCAATATTACCAATATTGAAAGCCAGACCACCCGCAATAATCAGGAAAGCGAGCAAATAACCGACACCAGGAAACACCAAGTTGGCGATTTCCTGTGCACGTTTTTTGGAGACAGCAACGATGCGCCAAACGTTTAGCTGAACGCCAATGTCCATGATAATAGATATTAAGATAACAAAACCGAAACTTGCCATGAGACTTTCGGTGAATGTGGCGGTTTGGGTCAAAAACCCTGGCCCTACCGCTGATGTCGCCATCAGAAAGGCCGCACCTAAAATGGCGGTATTGTGTTTTTTTAGAGTACTCATAAATATCCTTGCTCTGTATGAGGTTGTTTAATTGTTAGGGGGCGGATATTTATTTGGCAGAGATAGTGATGCCTTTGAGCTCTAGTTGTTTCTTGATTTCTTGTGCAAATAAAATAGCATGTTCGCCATCACCATGTAGGCAGATACTTTGTGCTTCTACGGGTACGGTTTGGCCACAAACACTGGTGACCGTCCCTTCAGTAATCATCTGCAACACATGCTTAACCGCATCATCTGTATCGGTGATTAAGGCATTGTCTTTGCTACGAGAGACCAGCGAGCCGTCTTTTTCATAGTTTCTATCGGCAAACACTTCTGATATGGCTTCTAAACCATGCTTCTTAGCTGATTTAACCAAATAGCCGCCGGACAAACCCATGACCTTTAGGCTTGGATCAAATCGTTTGATTTCACTGACCAAAATATCTGATAAACCCTCATCAATGGCGGCTTGGTTGTACAGCGCGCCATGCGGCTTGACGTAGTCTAGAGTCACGCCGACCAAATCACAAAGCGCTTTGGTTGCACCCAGCTGGTATGCTAACAAAGCACGATATTCAGATTCGCTCAGTGGCTCATGAATACGGCCAAAGTTTTCTCTATCGTTTAGACCAGGATGCGCGCCTACGCTCACGTTGTTTTCTTTGGCCAATTGCAACGTGGCGAGCATCTCGCTATAAGAGCCCGCGTGAAGACCACAGCAGACATTGGCTGAGCTGACTATCTTTAGTAACTTATCATCTTGCCCGCAGCTTTCTGCCACATCAGCATTTAAATCAATTTTCATTGGCATACTCCTTTATTTGATCGATATAGTGTTGTCTTTTTTGCTGTTCCTTTAACGCTTGCTCTAATGACACAACGACGAACTGGCAGGCTTTGCCAAACCTAATCTGTGCCATCAGACCTATGTCAGCATTGATAACGGTTGCAATTTTTGGATAGCCGCCCGTCGTCTGCCCATCTGCCATCAAAATAATCGGTTGCCCTTGCGGTGGCACCTGAATCATACCCATATCGACACCATGCGAGCTCATTTCTACGGGCTTACTAAATTCAAGCGCTGTTGCTCCCTCAAGGCGGTAGCCCATACGGTTACTACTGGTTTGTAGTTTCCAAGGCTGGGCCTCAAACGCTTGCTGCGACGACTCAGTGAAGCAATCATATTCGCTACTCTTTATCACTCTAATGGCATCGGTTGGGGCAATGCGAGCAACGCCAATCACAGGCAGGTTTGATTCGGTTTTTACCGTTAAGCTGTCATCGGCTTTTAGATATCGGCCGTCGAACCCGCCAAATTCGGCTTTTAGATTGGTGCTGACTGACTGTAATACTGGCTCAATATCAAAGCCACCGTGCACACATAGATAGGTATACATACCTTGTAACGGACGCAAAAGCTTGAGCGTCTGCCCAGCAGTCGCATTGATACGCCAATAACAAGGAACACGCTTATCATCTAAATACGCTTCATATAAAGCGCCTGTTAAACAAAAACTGACGCTTTCTTCAAACTGTATGCTTAGCTCACCGAGGGCTATTTCAACAGCAGGTTCGTTTGCCTCGTTTTTCATCAAAGCATTACCGGCTTGTAGCGCCCAGTTGTCCATCACGCCATTTCTGCCGACACCCATGCTTCGGTAACCCAGTCGTCCCGAATCTTGAATACTGGCAAGAGCATTTGCTGTTAAAATTTTCATCGATACCACCTGTCTGTATATCTTCTGAATTTATGTGGCTTTTATTTACCGCTTATTGATGAATATCAATCGCGGTAAAGGTCAAGGTATCACCAGCGTTCAGCAACGTTGGCGCGGACTTGGTCAAGTCAAATAAAGCAGTATCCGTCTGACCTAGTAGCTGCCAACCGCCTGGAGAATCAAAAGGATAAACCCCTGTCTGCTCGCCGCCGATACCCACTGAGCCTGCTGGCACTTGGGTTCTAGGAATGGCATGCCTTGGGAAGTATAGCGACTCAGACAAGCCACCAAGATAAGGAAATCCTGGCTGAAAACCGATGAAGTAAACGGTATAAGTGGCTTTAGTATGTAGATCGACGACGGCTTCAACTGAAAGGTTTAGATCATCCGCCATGGCCGCTAGATCGGGGCCATATTTGCCACCGTAATGCACGGGTATCTCGACGTGCTTACCTTGGATGGTTTTTGAAGGGATGTCATTGAGCAGTTCTGCCAGCTTATCTCTAAAAGCAGTCAGCTCAGCCCAAGTTAATGGTACGGTGAATACACTGAGCGTATTCATACCAATCACCACTTCGATGACTTCTGGCATTTTTTGGATACTGTCTGATAAAGCCCAGCATTTTTGTTGTTTTTCTAAGGTGGTCGGTTTAGGGAAAAACAGCGCTAGATTGGTTTCACTGCATATTTGCCATTGTAGTTCCATTAGCACGCACTCCATTACTTTTTAGCTAAATTTGGCTTTTATTTCGGTAAAGATGAAAGATATAAATAAGTAAGAAAAGAGATGATTTATATATTGTCTTGTATCCACTCTTCTAAATAATGAATGCTCATTTGACCCTGACAAAACACCTCATCTTCAAACAGACGTTGATGCAAACCAATATTGGTATCAATGCCTATAATTTGCGCCTCCGATAGTGCCGCACGCATTTTTTCTATCGCTTTTTCTCTTGAGCGATCTTGTACACAGATCTTGGCAATCAAACTGTCATAAGATGGCGGCACGGTATAGTTTGACTCAGCATGGCTATCTACTCTGATACCAAATCCTGCTGGCATATGGCAGTAGTCTATGCGTCCAGCATTTGGCAAAAACGTCTGCGCGTTTTCAGCATTAATACGGCATTCAAAGGCATGTCCGGTAATGGCGATATCGCTTTGCTTGTAAGCCAGCGCGAGCCCTGCCGCCACTCTTATTTGCTCCTGCACGATATCAACACCCGTCACCATCTCAGTAATGGTGTGCTCAACCTGCACACGGGTATTCATTTCGATAAAGAAGAACTCGCCATTTTCGTATAAAAACTCAAACGTACCTGCGCCTCTATACTGCATTTGCTCACAAGCGGTAACACAGGCTTGACCGATTGTGCGGCGCTGCTCTTCAGTAATACCGGGTGCTGGGGCTTCTTCAATGACTTTTTGATGACGGCGCTGCATCGAGCAATCACGCTCACCTAAATAAATCGCATTACCATGGGTATCGGACATGACTTGTACTTCGACATGGCGAGGTGCTTGTAGATATTTTTCAAGATACACGATATCGCTACCAAAATTGGCTTTGGCCTCTGTTTGCGTCATAGAGATAGCAGAGAGCAAATCAGCTTCTTTTTCGACCACGCGCATACCACGCCCGCCGCCGCCACTTGCGGCCTTAATAATGACTGGATAACCAACGTCACTCGCCATTTTGATAACTTGCTCTGAATCAGCAGGCAAAGCGCCATCAGAACCCGGCACACAGGGCACGCCCGCCATAGTCATTTGCTTTTTGGCTTCAACCTTGTCACCCATATTTCTGATGTTGTCAGCCGTTGGGCCGATAAACACGAGACCTGAGTCTTCAACCAAAGCGGCAAAATCAGCGTTTTCAGACAAAAAACCATAGCCCGGATGGATGGCCTGCGCATTGGTGATTTTTGCCGCAGAAACCAGCGCTCTTTGATTCAGGTAGCTGTGGGTGGCGTTGGCAGGTCCGATGCATACTGCTTCATCGGCTAGGCGTACGGGTAACGAGTCTTTATCAGACTCAGAGTGAGCAATGACAGATTGAATACCTAGCTGCTTACAAGCTCGGATGATACGTAGCGCAATCTCGCCACGATTGGCAATTAAGATTTTTGTGAACATGTTTATTCCCTTAAATATATAGTGTCAAATACAGTTTTTGTGCAGCGTCCATACAATATTGAGCAGCTTTAACTGCCTGGCGCTATAATAAATAAGGGCTGTGCATATTCTACGACATCACCTTCATCGATCAGAATCTCTTGAATCGTACCATCAGCTTCTGCCTTTACCTCATGCATCATCTTCATGGCTTCAATGATACATAGCGTCTGCCCTGCTGTTACCTGATCACCTACCTTAAAGAACACTTCAGCTGACGGCTCAGGACGAAGATAAAAAGTACCAAGCATAGGCGCCAATACTTGTAATGAAGCGCTAGAGGAATTGGCGACCTCTGTGGTCATTGTTTCATTAATAGAGTGGTTGTCTGCACTGCTATTATTAGCAATGTTATTATGGGATTCTGTCGTTTGTGAGTCTGATTGAGAAATTTTCGAGTGGGAAGTATTGCCAATATGATTGTTACTTTCATTGCCATTGGCCTGACAAACGATAGAGATACGAGCATCACCATCAGTCACTTCTAGCGATTGTATATCAGCATTTTCTGCGATCTTGATCAGCTTTTCTAAATCCGTAAAATTAATATTCATATGATTGGCTGTTCCATTAGAGTGAATAATTATGTTTTATAAAAACTTGTGCGATGTAAAAATAGATACTTAGATACTTGCAATGTAATTTATATAGCTAGAGTCTTACTTTTGAGCATTTTTTATTTAGCGGTATGGGCATTAAAATTATAAAACTGCCAAATCTTCATCCTTTGGGTCACAGATAAACATATATCCCGGAGCATGTGTGATCATGAGTTCTGGCTTACTGGTCATTGCAATACTTTGAGGCGTGACGCCGCAAGCCCAAAATACAGGTACTTCACCCTCCTCTAGGCGTGATGCATCACCAAAATCAGGCGTATGAATGTCTGTTATGCCAATGACGCTAGGGTCTCCGATATGGACAGGCGCGCCATGTACTTGCGGAAACCGTGAGGTGGCTTGGACGGCTCTAGTGATTAATGGATAAGGTATCGGTCGCATGCTGACCACCATTTTTCCATGAAACTGCCCTGCAGGCTCGGTTTCTATGTTTGTGATATACATTGGCACATTATGATTGTCTTCGATATGCCTGATAGGAATAGACGCATTTAGCATGGCAGATTCAAAGGAAAAACTGCATCCTAAAAGAAAGCAGACCAAATCCTCTCGCCAATAGTCTTTTAAATCTGATACCTCAGCCACTAACTCGCCGTATTTATATACTCGATACTTTGGGACATCAGATCTCAAGTCTGCGCCTTTTGCCATGAGACGTGGCTCTGCGCTACCGACATCAGTAACATCCAAAACAGGACAAGATTTTGGGTTTCTTTGTGCAAACAATAAAAAATCATAGGCCAAATTTTTGGGCACTATGACTAGGTTTGCTTGTATATGACCTTTACACATGCCAGACGTCGGCTTGTTAAGTTCATTGTTACTGATTAACGTTCTGACCTCCATCGGGGACATATTTGCTAAATCTAACATGATTACAACCTCTTACGTTTTATTATTTTTAGCAGATAAAAGTTTATAATCTGTTTTATATTGATATAGTTATTTATGATTTTATTTCATATATCGAGAACTATAATTATCGTTATGTAACTTATCAGAACAATTTCGATATGACAAGATATGAATACAGAAATATGCGATAAACATGATGATTGATCTTATTGAACACACAGTTAAGGATACAAATTAAACTATGAATAATGTCAAAAAAAAGGGCTCAAGCGTCGAGCGAGTTTTACAAATCGTAGAAGTATTGGCCAGATCTCCTAAGCCTATGGGAGTTATTGATTTAGCAGAAACATTGGACATCCCTGTACCTAGTATGTACCGATTGTTAAATCAGCTACAACCACTTCAATTTGTCCAATTAGATTTGCATGGAAAAGTAACCTGCGGAAAAAGAACACATGACTTAGCTTTAGACTTATGGAAAAACAGTCCTTTTAAAGCAGAAAGATTAGCAATATTACAACAGCTTTCCGTTAAAATTGGTGAGTCGGTAGGGATTGCGGTGTTGCAAGACTTAGAAGTGGTATATATCGATCGTGTGATATTTGACTGGCCTGTCCAAATACAGTTACCTACTGGAACCAATGTACCTATCTGGGCCTGTGCCAGTGGTAAATTATTATTGACGCAGTTGGCTGATAATAAGTGCGAGCGTATTGTAGAAAAACTATCGATACAGGCGCTCACGACTCGTACTCAGACTGACAAAAAACAATTAATGACGTCCATTGCTGAAGTACGTAATACACAGATAGGGACAGATAATGAAGAGTTTATTCCTGGTATGGTCGCCTGTGCTGTCCCGATTCCGAATGGCGACCAGCCCGCATTCGCCACGGTATTTACTCATAGTCCTACCGTCAGAAAATCTTTGGATGAGCTACTGAGTTATGTGCCTGTCATGCAAGAGGCGGCCAACGAGTTATCTGTTGTTTTCAATCATGAATATGATGAGTAGCATGTCATAATATGCTATGACTCTTGTGTCTCAAGCCTCTTAGGCCTTGATGTGAATATGAATGTAATGCGATTGTAGATAGCACGCTTCCATTACATCAACGCTCACTTCATACTTTTATTTTCTCAACCAAAAAGTCTACAGCGGCTTTTACTTTTGGCACGAGATAGCGCTGCTTTTGATACAGCAAATACACAGCCATATCAGCATGTTGCGTGATTGCTAACGGATGCTCAAATTTAATCTCCTGTAACGCGCCTGACTCAAGATACGATGACAACGCCCAGTGGGTAGACATTAAGATACCTTCACCGTCACAAGCTTTTTTGGCCAGCCATGGCCCGTTATTTGATATCGCAACTGCTGGCCCCGAAACATCATGCCATTGGTCGTCCACATGGCATAACCAAGGCGTTGGCCCATTTGGCGCTTTGAAATACAGTCCTTTATGTTTTTTTAATTCCATTACATGACTAGGTGCACCATAAGCCTTCAGATAACTGGGCGCCGCAACCGGTATAAACCCATTGTCCATGAGCCTAATAGCAATCACTCGCTCATTTGGTGCATAACCACCGCGAATCGCAATATCTACATCGTCACGCCCTAATGCGGATAGTTCATCACTGAGACTGACATCCAATACAATCTCTGGATACAACTTACCAAACTCATCTAACAATGGCAGTAGTATCTTTTCACCAAAACCAACCATCGAACTGATTCGCAAGCGGCCCATGGGCGTCGTTTGGTAACTGCGCACCGTTTCTTTGCTTTGCTCTAGCTGGTTCAATATGTGCTGCATATCATTGTAATAAACCTGCCCTACTTCAGTCAGCTTTACGACTCGGGTCGAGCGCTTTAATAATGTCGCGCCCAAACTTTTTTCCAAATCAGATACTCGTCTAGATAATGACGATGGCGGCACTTTAAACGCACTCGCCGCCTTAGTAAAACTGCCTGTCTCGGCGACTTTGCTAAAATACCGTATGGCACGTAATTGATCCAACTGACCTCTCCATTGAGTAAATAGTTTAGTATTTTCGCCTTATTATTGTCTTAAAAGCAATAGTGATTCACGTTATTCCTTATATATAACCACATTAAAACCAGTAATAATGTGGTTAACTTGAACGTCGCAATTAAAATACGATTAAAAATAACTTTTATGTCAACAATGGAAGAATGACTTATGATTACTTTGCACGGTTTTGCAGCAAGCAACTATTACAACATCGTTAAACACACACTTTTGTATAAAGGTATTCCGTTTCAAGAAGACCTTTTATACGCGGGTAGTGACGATCTATTAACCGTCAGCCCAGTGGGTAAAGTACCTGCTATCACAATGCCTGATGGGTTTAATCTGTCAGAATCGAGCGTGATTTGTGACTTCCTTGAGGAAACATATCCAGAAAAGCCGCTCTATCCAAGCAATGCAGCAGAACGCGCGGCTGTACGTCAAATTATGAAAATAGCAGAGCTGTATTTTGAGCTGCCAAGCCGTCGCCTGATTCCTTATGTATTTTCTGGTACTCAAGCGCCTGATTCCATCAAAGATGAAGTACGTCAAGTGTTAAGCCGCGGTATTGTTGCTATGAATCGCTTATGTAAATTTTCTCCTTGGATTGCAGGCGAGCACTTCACCATGGCTGATATTTACGTTCATTACGTCAATACTATTGTCAACGCTTTTGGAGCGACTCAGCTTGAGTGGGATTTACTAGCAGAAGTGGAAGGCATGAAGGAATGGAACAAGGCCATGAGTGAAACTGACATTGCAAAAAGCGTTCAGGCAGATAGCCAAGCAAACATGCCTGAATTCATGCAACACGTGACTGCTCAAATTAAAGCCGCCAACGCTAAATAATATGTAAGAAGGTGAGCTAATAAAAATTAGCCACATTAAGAGAACTACCAAAACTCAATAATCTAAAAAACGACCAATACCATAAAGAAATTGGTCTAAAAATCTAACTATTCGCAGGAGCAAACCTTATGACTGATAAAAATACCCAACTGACCTCAACCATCAGTGAAGACAACAAACTGACCTTGGCTTTACAAGACATTGATATGCCGCAGCCAGGTGCTGACGAAGTCGTGGTTCGTATTGAAGCCGCCCCGTTGAACCCATCTGATTTAGCGGTTCTGTTTAGTGTCGCTGACATGTCGACTGCGGCGCAATCTGGTACAGACGAAAACCCAGTTATCACCGCTGACGTGCCAGCTAAGTTCATGCCATCTGTCAAAACTCGCGTTGGCAAAGACACACCAGTCGGTAACGAAGGCGCAGGTACGGTCGTCGCAGCAGGATCATCTGATGCTGCACAAGCATTAATGGGTAAAACTGTTGCGGTCATCGGTGGTGGTACGTATCGTCAGTATCATTGCGTCAATGTACAAAGCTGCTTGGAATTAAAAGAAGGTACCACAGCCAAAGAAGGCGCCTCTTCTTTTGTGAACCCACTGACCGCTCTAGCCATGGTCGAAACCATGCGCGCTGAAGGCCACAAAGCCATCGTACATGCGGCAGCTGCTTCTAGCCTTGGTCAAATGCTAAACCGTATCTGTATGGCTGATGGCGTAGACTTGGTAAATATCGTCCGTAGAGACGAGCAAGAGACGCTATTGCGTGATATGGGCGCAAAATATGTGGTGAATTCAAGCAGCGAGACGTTCCTTGCTGACTTAACAGCAGCGATTGCTGAAACAGGCGCGACGATTTCGTTTGACCCTATCGGTGGCGGTCAGCTAAGTAGTGATATTCTTAACTGTATGGAAGCCGCGATCACTCGTGATGTAGAAGAATACAGCGTCTATGGCTCTAACACATTCAAGCAAGCCTACATCTACGGCGCACTAAACCGTGGCCCTATCACCCTAAACCGTAACTTTGGTTTTTCTTGGGGTGTAAATGGTTTCTTACTATTCAATGCGCTAGGCAAACTGGGCACTAAAACCGTCATAAAAATGCGCCAACGTGTGGCTGATGAAATCACTACCACGTTTGCAAGCAGCTATACGCATGAAGTGTCATTGGCAGAAGTATTACATCTACAGTCAATTGCGGCTTATGGCAAGCAAGCAACAGGTGAGAAGTATTTGATTACGCCTCAGGTCTAATAATGTCTAGAAAGCTGTTACAACTTAGGATATAGCAACTTTCTTATAGACTGATTTTTAATAAAAAAGCAGATACTGATAACGGTATCTGCTTTTTTTGTACTTAATTATTATTAAGCCGTGTTAGTAAAAGGCGGTAGCTCAGCTTTTTTGAATACTGACTCTGTGAATATTGATACTTTTAATATAGCCTCTTTGAATACTTCTTATTTGAAAATTAAAGCATTCTTGTAGTTACATGGCTTCTTTGTGATAATTAGCATTCATGTACCCTAACTTTTAAATAAAAATATTAGACAATTAAACTATCTACTTTTTGAGAGATTACTATGAAAAACACAACAAAAATAATGATGGCATCCACGCTTGTGATGAGCGCACTTGCGACTGGCTGCCAAACGACGACTAACACTACCAAGCCAGCCGTACAACCAATCACAACAGAGACATTAGAGGCGAATAACTGGCGTCTTATAGATGCCAAGCTTAATAACGGAGACTTGGTTGAGGCGTTATTTTTTGATCCATCAAGACCATTAACGCTGGACTTTATGACTGTTGAAGGCCGCAATATGGTGAGCCTTATGAATACTTGCAACAACATGAGCGCGGGATACAGTTTGGCGAATGGCGAGGTAGAACTAAGCGCAATCAGAAGTACTCGAATGGCCTGCCCTGAACACTTAGCAAAGTTTGATAGTGCTGCCGTTACAACAATACAAGGCAAATACAGCTTTGGTGAAAACAGCGATAACATGCCTGTGTTAATCGTCACGAATGACAACCAAACAGCTCACTTTAAAGCAGTCCCTAAAACGAATACACCTTGAGTACTGCATATATAGCTCTACCTTAAAATTATGAAAAATGCCTCACTATAAATTAGCGAGGCATTATTTATATCAACAAACTGCTAGCCTCAACATCAGTAATAAAAACTGCTTTAAGCCATTTCATGAAGCATTAAAAACAAGTATCTAAATCAATCATAACAAGGATATATCATGTCGTTTATTAAATTTTGCACTTTGGCACTCATTGCCACATCTTCTCTAACTGCGTGTAGCAGTCATAACCAAACCAACTCGAATGATAAAACAAGTATTAGCCAGATTGAAGACAACAACTCGTTCATAAACACTCTAAAACCAAGCAGTACTGAAGCGATAATCGGTCAAGTAACGGGTGTTATTTCACAAGACAGAAATCAGCAAAAAGTTACTATCGTAGACCAAGATGGAAAGTCCTATACCGCATCTATTAGCAAAGCCAATTTTGGTCAGCAGAATGCTTATCAAATGCAAAAATTGGCGATAGGTGACTATATAGAAGTTAAAGGTGACATAGAAGTAACAGGCGAGCAGTCAAAGCCAGATGGTGAGCGTCAGCTAACTGTACATGCCATGCCATATGTATTACGCAAAATCATCGTCGCTGACCATCAAGTAGACTGTGTAGGCGTCGCGCCACAATCATGCCTCCTAACCAAGCCAGCTGACCAAGTGGGTAGTCAAACAGATTGGCAGTATAGATATAGTGGTATAAAAGGTTTTGATTATGAGCCTGATTATGAGTATACCTTGCTTATAAAAAACACAGCCGTTGCTATGCCGCCTGCTGATGCGTCATCAGTGCAGAGCAAGCTGATAAAAGTCATCGAAAAGAAAAGAACCCAGCCTTAGTAACTGAGGCATAACTCTTCTAAACAGACAAGCAGCCACACGATTAATTGTTATCATTGTTCAACCTATGGTTGCATCTCACGCTTATTCCGCCTAGTATTTCGCTCCTTTACATAACACTATTTTTAAAAATAGCACCTCAACAGGTTTGTCTACTCACAATAAAGAAGGATTCGTTATGTCAATAAATACAACCACAATTATTGATGGTGGCATGGGACGAGAACTGGCGAAGCGCGGTGCACCGTTTCGTCAACCTGAATGGTCAGCACTGGCAATGATAGAAGCGCCAGAAATCGTTCGTGATGTACACCGTGCGTATATTAAGAGCGGCGCAGCAGTTATTACGACCAACAGTTACGCGTTAGTACCTTTTCATATTGGCGAGGAACATTTTGCGGCGCAAGCACAAGATTTGGCAGCAGCATCAGGTGAGGTAGCACGTGCAGCAGTAACGCTAGAAGGCGCAGCGACTAAAATAGCTGGCTCTATTCCACCACTGTTTGGCTCCTACCGTGCAGACTTGTTTGATGCTGACCATGTAGAAGATATCGCTACCCCACTGATCAAAGGTTTAAACCCGTATGTCGATTTTTGGCTCGCTGAGACTCAGAGTTTAATCGCTGAGTCCATCGCTGTCCGTAAGCTACTTAATACGCTAGATACGGATAACAAACCGCTATGGGTCGCTTTTACTTTAGAAGACAGTATGGATATCGACGTACCACGTCTGCGCTCAGGAGAAACCGTCGAGGAAGCCGTGGCAACAATGGCTGCTCTCGATGTCGAGGCAATACTCTTTAACTGCTGTCAACCTGATGTCATCGAGCAAGCATTAGATGTTGCGCAGACTGTCCTACAAGCAAAACAAGCGCAGCATATCAAACTTGGCGCTTATGCTAATGCCTTCCCGCCGCAACCAAAAAATGCCGCAGCAAATGATACGCTCAATGAAGTGCGTGATGATTTGACCCCGCCCGCCTATCTGCTCTGGGCACAAAAGTGGCAAGCACAAGGGGCCTCATTAATCGGCGGCTGCTGCGGTATTGGCCCTGAGCATATTCAGGAGTTAAGCCAACACTTCTCCGCTGGCTAGACATAGGCTAGTTTGAATATAGAAAAATATAAAATAGTTAGAATGTTGAGTTCATCATGTTAACGACCATCAAATTCACTTGTTGGTCGTTACAGTGCTAGTGCTGTAGCATATTAAAAAGGCTAATAGAAGCGGTTGATTTAGGCTAAGACGGATCACCACCACCAAAGCCATGGTAAAACTTAATTTTGATCAGATAGTCCCGCGGTATACTTAACGCTCCTTTCTTCCCGCTCATTACATCATTCGATACTCAACTACCTTCAAAAGGTGCCATCTAGAAACGGTGTGTCATCACTTAATGCTGACTTGACTTAATCAACCCTAGCTAAGCATCAAGATAAATAATCTAATGTCAAAAGTTACTAATATAGTTAGCTTCTGAGGCTAACTATGATTCTAGTCGTGCTTTTTTTCCGTCTTAGTCATGCGTCAACGTAATGATACAAACATGCCTGCCTACTTTTTTCTTCTCATCATTTTTTTCTTGTGCTGACTACCTTCACCCAAAGACAACGTCTAACCACATATTTACTCGTAGTCCAAAAATGTCCTATTTGTCTGTAAGTGAACCATGAAACTTTATGTCACATTACGTACAACTTACATAGTTAATTTATCATAAACAATTATCGACTAAACCATTACTTAATTTTGTATTAGTATTCATTGGTATTCCCCAAATAACTGAAGATACAAGTACTTACATTATGTCTAAACATACTCTCCTTTATATAATTCTAACTTGTCGCACATGCCTAAGGACTAGACATGACTGCTAATACATCAGAAACTTTGACTGACGAAGCACTCAGTTTTCAATTGATGACGCGAGCTGAACCTCCAGAGTTGGTTATTGCTACAATCAAGTCGTTATTAGCAGTAAAAGAAGCGCGTGATGAGATATTGATTATCGATAATAACAATAAAGAGACGTCGTTATACGAGCCCTTAGCAGCGTTTTGCAAAAGCTTAGACGTTGATTTGAACGTCCATTTTTATCATATTGATCATGTCGAAGGGTTTAAGGCTGGGGCTTTGAATTTGGCACTTGGGCTGATGAGTCCAGACTGTAGCCGCATTGTGGTTGTCGATAGTGATTACCAAGCATTACCACATGCTAGAGCCTCTATCATGCAGGCTGTTGCCCAATATCCTGAGCATACCTTACTTCAGTTTCCGCAGTTTTACCGTAATGAAGGACAGCTCGATACGCATAATGAACTGAATCACTATTTTAATCATCATTTGTATCGTCCTTTTAATCGTAATCGCGCCTTATCTACAGGTACTTACGCCGTGATTCGACGCTCGGATCTTTTGAACATAGGTGGCTGGTCAGGCGCGTCTATCACTGAAGATGCTCAGATGGGCGTGCTTATGCATCGACAAGGGTTTCGCAGTCAGTTCATACCAGAAGTTATTGCCACGGGCTTACTACCTAGCACGCTAGACGACCTAATATGTCAACGTCGGCGCTGGATCTACGGCAACATTCAGGTACTCAGGGATTATCTGTCAGTTCCATACAACTCTCCAGTCCAACATGTCCTGCAATCCAAAAGTCTTGGTGAACGTCTGGCATACATACGTGCTCATTTGTCTCAACTGAGTGCTTGGGTAAACTTCACAGGGTTCTTTATCCTTTTGCATATCTGCACCTTACTGGTGATGGTTGATATGCTCTTAGTAAACAACTCTGACGTGTCGATGCTTACCCCTTTATATGTAGTTTATGCAAGCTATGCGTTTTTTGTCTTTAGACGTTTGTGGGCATATTGCCGTGATCAATCTCCTCTCAACAAACAAATAGAGGATAGCCATCAGCCACGTTTTAGTAGAAAAATACAAACATGGTTGATGCACTTAAACTTTTGGGAGATTGGTGCATTGTCATGGCTTCCGGTGCTGTGGGGGCAAGAAAAACCTTTTGTCTGTACACCAAAACAAAACTATATCCAAAGTCGTCATTCGTTACTCCTTAAGAATATAGTGGCTCTCCCAAAGCTGTTATTGGTGCTAAATATCATTACAGCCCTAGTCGTAGCACCGTTTTCACCGCTCTATTCACCAGTATTATTTGTCTGTGCAGCGACAGTTTGTATTCTAAAACTAAGCGCAGCCAAGGTAACAATGGACAATTTCTCTGATGCTAGAGCAGACAAATCTAGTATAAGTAAGGCTCTAAAACAGACTTTAAAAGTAGCCCATAAAAAGAAGAAAACTATAACAACATCTTATGTGACACCTTTATTTAAAAATAAAAAAACCATCGATTCGTAAAAGCTGATACCTATAAAACTAGCACTCATAACGCTAACGATTCGTAAAAATTTACGTTTTGTACAAGCCAATTCTGAACTAAGGTCATTCTATTGTCTTTTATCGTTTCTATACTAAGTCCCCTATATACCGCCTTACTAACTATAACGCTTATAGCCATGATGATAACTACAAAGGTCTTAAAAACATGATCAGGTCTTCGAACTCACCGCTACGCATTGCCATTATCGCGCATTCACTGTATCCCATTGCCCAGCCTTACGCGGGTGGTTTAGAAATGATTACCCAATTGATTTGTGATGAATTGGTAGCGCAAGGTCATAAGGTATTGCTTTACGCTCATAAAGATAGCGTGACAAGCGCGACATTGATTCCGTTATTGACCCGTCATGAGTTTAACAAGATGGTCTATGCTAATGAGCATGAAACGGTATCTATGGGCCGTGAGGAGATGTATCAGTATCTGACTTATCAGACAGCCTTACGAGATATTGTCGAACGTGATGAGCGCGGTGAGATCGATATTGTCCATAACCACAGTTTGCATCACATTCCAATGATGACAGGCCAAGCGCTTGGCGAAAGGTTTTTCACCACGTTTCATACGCCTATATTTCCGCAGTTACGTTTGGCGCTTTTAACACTTCGCTCTGGTACAACCACTCAATTTACGGCGATTAGTAAGCATCAACAGCAGTTGTTTGCTGAGTTTGTCCCTTCACAAGTGGTATATAACGGCATTGATGTCGAGTCCTTTACGGCCAATACTGAATCGCTTGGCAATACTAATGGTAGCGATGATGAGGTATATTTTTGGTATGGACGCATCTGCCCTGAAAAAGGCACTCATTTAGCCATGCAATACTGCATGGAAGCTGGGAAAAAACTTGTCCTAGCAGGACCTAAAAGCAACGAAGACTACTTCAACCAAAAAGTAGCCCCTTTATTATTTAAAGACAGTAAGAGTGGCGATAACAAACTATTCAGTTATGTAGGTCATGTCACCAAGGCCGAGATTAATAATTACTTGTGCAGAGCAACTGCCATGTTGTTTACCAGCACTTGGGATGAGCCGTATGGATTGACCTTGGCTGAGAGTTTGGCGTGTGGCACGCCAGTGATTGGTTTCGATGCTGGAGCCAGTGCTGAGATTATTACTCCAGAGACAGGAGTCATTGTACCTAAGAAAGACAAAGTGGCCTTTATCCGTGGCTTTAATACGATTAAAAATATATCACGCCAAGCTTGCCGTGACCGCGCCTTACAGTTTTGTTCCGTGTCAGCCATGGTAGACGGCTATCTGACACTATATAAAGCAGCGTTAAAAAATAGAACAGCGTTGATAGAAGACAATTCAGAAAGTTACATTAACGGCATTAACAGTTATGAGCTGTCTGATTTAACAACAGATTCCCTTCAGTTTTTTAATCAGGCCATTCAAGCGTCAGTTGAAACTGATAATGATTTTGTTAGCTTTTCTGAGGAATCATAATGATGCGTATCGGCTACTATGCTCATCATCACGGCTCGGGACATTGCCGACAGGCAGACAAACTGGCTGCATTGCTACCTAATGACGCAAGAGCGCAATTAACGGTATTTACGAGCTTAGATGCAGATAATTATCGTTTTACCGCTATTGATGAACAACAAATCGTACGTTTGAATGCAGAAGACGAACTACCCAATGACGTACTGGCAGGTCGTGCAGGAGAATACTGGCAACCAGCCAGTCTACACTACTCACCCGTAGGCAATACCGACATTCAAAAACGCAGTCATCAAATATTAGATACTATTTTTCGACGTAAGATCGATCTAATGATTATCGATGTCAGCGTCGAGGTAGCAATGCTCTGCCGAGCAGCAAGTATCCCTTACCTTTACGTTAGGCTTCCTGGTATTCGCGATGACGAGCCGCATCTAGGTGCATTTGCTGGGGCGCTTGCCTTACTGGCGCCTTATCCTAAAGCGTTGGAGGCTGCTCAGACATCTGAGTGGGTCTGTGGTAAAACACTCTATCTCGATTTTATTTACTCTCAAAAAACTGAGTCATACACTTATAAGAGCTTTATAGATATCTTGGCAAAATTAAGCGTGGATAAAGAGGCTTCTGATCTTAGATTTACAAGCCTACCTTCTATCGAGGCCCAACCAATATGCAAGTCCGAAAGCACAACACCTATTATCACCGTCATTAAAGGTTACGGTGGACACAAAGCGATTGACGAAAAATTACCAGAGTTGCGCTCACTGCTACCCAATGCATTAATCATCTCTCTCGGCCCTATAGACGATAATAAGCGACGTTATGTCGATATCTCAACTGAGGTAGATGACGTCACACCATTCATTTGTCATAGCGATTATCTGATGATGGCCTGTGGCCTAAATACTGTCGCGCAAGCATATCATTACGATACGCCGCTCATAGTAGTGCCTGATGACAGGCCACATAATGAACAAGCCATTATGACTGAAGCGTTAGTCACTCAAAATAAAGCGCTAAATTGGCAGCAGTTTAAAACCTTAATGAGCGTCAATAATGGTCAACCTGAATCTATAGCCCAAACAATTCATTGCCGAAGCAAACAACACCCTACTATATCGATTGATAGCATTAGAAAAAATAACAGTGAGGGAGATATCGGTGAGGAAACCAACACAGCTACGCCAGCAACTGCTCAAGCGTTCATGCACAGCACCGCTGCTTATCCTACTACCAAGCTTTGGTTTGAAAACTGGTTGCTTCCGCGGCTTAAATTACAACCCTAATCGATAATTAAAGACTGGCTCATTAAATATTGATTTATTAAACGTAACAGGCAACATGATAGCGAGGCAAAGACAAACGATGACCATTCAGCCAACGAGTAACGCTAGCACGACTTCTGATACTGTACCGATGACTGTCATTACGACTTGCTATGGTCGTAATCGCCATCTCTACAACCTACTCAGCAGTCTAGAAAATAGCAGTGTGAAGCCAGCCGAAGTCATTATCGTCAACGACGACGCTGACCCCAATCGGTTGGCTGAGTTTTCATTAAATATCGTGAAGTTACCGACTACGGTTAAATCAGCCATAAATGATGGTGACGATACTAACACTACGGAGTTTGATATCGGACATAACCGCAATCTTGGGACACTGCAGGCAACTCACGATATGCTGATTTTTTTGGATGTTGATTGTGTCGTAGCGCCCACGTTTATTGAGCACATGTATAAGAAACTTCTGCAACATCCTAATGCGCTTTTGATGGGTCAACCCCGCTATCTGACGCGACCTTTAACAGAAAAAGAAAATGCACTATTAAAAACCAATCATTTGCCCTTCTCTTTTTTAGACGAACTGTCTGTCTATAATCCTTATCGTTATAATTTTGATGAAGCTGATTCAAACCAAGCTAGAACAGAGCAAGCTGGAATAAAGCAAACGGCTATCAAAAAAACTGATGATTATGGTGCATTCTGGAGTCTGTGTTTCGCTATCAAGCGACAGACTTTTGATAAAGTTGGCGGTTTCGACACCCAATATACAGGTTATGGTGCAGAGGATACCGATTTTGCCTTTACAGCACGAAGGCTAGATATCGACTTTTACCTCACGGCTGATATCGCCTATCATCAGCAGCATAGTGTCTACCGGCCACCACTCAATCATTTAAACAGTATCATTATCAATGCCAATCGCTTTTATCAAAAGTGGCACTGTTGGCCCATGGCAGGGTGGCTGTCTCAATTTTCCGATATGGGGCTGATTGATTGGATAGAAGAACAGTCATCACTGATAGCCGTACGACGAGAGCCTAATGACAAAGAGGTAGAGCTTTCTCACTGTCCCGATGCTCCTTATGTTTAACTACTTCTAGCAATTTCTAGCTAACGATAACTTAGTCAATCAATATTTTATTACCGATGAACAATCACGCCTTTAGGTGGTCGACTCATTTCCTGACGTTCAAAATCCCAGTTATGACCATGCCAAAAGTGAGCAGTTTTATCATTGTCATTGAAACCGATCATCACTATCTCTAACGGTAGTTCCGTTTTTTGAATATGGTGTAAGTATGCTCGAGCTGTCAGCATCAGCCGATACAATAGAAAACCTGACGAGGGTGCTGACGAATGAATATCGTTAAAATATGGATAATCAGCAACAACTTCGTGTCGCTCTGATAGCACACTGTGGTAGATAGGGCTTGATAATAGTTCTTGCATACTTGAAGGAACATTTAAGATGCGCTGAGCAGTGATAGGATCGTCATCAGGACTTGGATCATCTGCTAGTGATGGGAACTGGTAAGAGTGATTGCTCGTTAATATTCCTAATGGCGCTGTCTCTGCCATTTGTTCTATCGTAGATATATGATTACTTCTAGGCGGCAGGCCAAAATGCAGCTTACTATCGCCAATCTGCCGAAAAAATAGCAACTTAGGTAGTGAACTAGCTAACTGATGGCTGGCAAAAAAATCAGCATGAATAAAATGATTAAATAAAACCAAGACATCATTGGGCTGTAATAGCATCTCAAGCTGCGTCGTGGTCACAGCAGGATTATTTGCAACTATAACGACTCGTTTAGCTTGATTCAAAGCAGTCTGTATAACGACTGGGAGCGTTAAAAAAGCAGATGTGGCTGTGCTTATGTTATCAAATACGTATTCGCTATTCTCCGATAGCGAGATACTCTGTTTAAGTATTGGGTTTTCTGTGTTGCACATAGCGACCTTAGTTAGTTTAATCCTTTGATTGCTACTTTATCATTATTAGCAATTTTTATAGATAAAGCTTTACCTTTGTTATGCGCAGATAAAGCCTTATTTTAATAAAAGACTGCTACTTCCTCTCTCTTACTTATTCAACTCAAAAATCATATTTTGCCATTATTTCAATTTGCTGACCTGCTAGAGTACGATAGTCGCAACATTTCATAGTAGATAAGTACTAGCTAATAATTTGCTTAAGCAACTTCTAGGTAACGATCTGTGTATTTAGTAAATGATATCTTCTATTCACCTCAAACCTAATTAGTAAGGAAATATAAGTTAATCTCCAGTAAGCAACATCTCTAGAATGTTGCTGATCTACCTATCCTTAGCAGAAAACTCTTACGATTGTATCAATGGTCAAATATCTATTAGAAAAAGTCACCTTTCTTTAACTTTCATAAAAGTACGTAACGCTGTAACTCGCTATCATCTAGTTATCCAATAGAGCAACACTCTATTCAGATATCTTCAATCACTCAATAAGCACTGTTACTCATAACTAGTTTAAAAGGACCTTACTATGAAAAACTTAAACATGAAAAAAATTGCTATTAGCTCACTATTGGCTGTATCTACTTGCTTTGCGATGATCGGTCCAGCGAATGCTGCCCAACAAGTTGTAGTAGTCAAAGATAAACATCAAGCCAAAAAAGTAGTAGTTAAAGCTAAACCTCAAGCTAAGAAGGTTGTCGTAGCTAAGTCCAAGCCTAAAGCAAAAAAGGTGGTAGTTGTGAAAGATAAGTCTCCTGCGAAAAAGGTTATTGTCGTTAAATCATAGTAGCCGTAGTAAACTGCTTGAACCTGACACCGTATACAGCCTATATAGACTCCACTATATTAGGCAGAAAAAATTACTACATCATCGCCTTCCTGCCATGGCTGAAATTTAGTCATGGCTTGTACAAATAATGGATGATCTAACCAATGCTGTAGCCACAGCTGTAGCTTTGGATAAGGCAGACCATAAAAGACATCACGATCGACATGAGCAAATTGGCGAACGAAAGGCATGATACCGATATCTGCAATAGTCACGCTATTGCCTAGTAGGTACGTATTCTTATTCAATAATGCTTCCAAATCTTGTAAGAACACTTCACCCTGTTGCCGATACTCTATCTGTGTCATCTCAGGGTGACGATCGGCGTATTTGTAGCGATCAAGCCACTGCTTAAACTCATTATCATTTCGGGCAATCAGAGTATTAGCCTGAGATAAAACGCTTTCATCAAACAGTCCCTGCGGATCATTTTTTTTAAGCGCCCACGTCATAATCTCGGCACTTTCTTCAATCACTGAACCATCTAAAAGCTGTAACACGGGCACCGTACCTTTTGGACTAATTGCTAGCATCTGTTCTGGCTTATTCTTTAGAGTTATTTCCCGTAGCTCCACTGACAACTCAGCAAATAGTAGGCCGAGACGGGCGCGCATGGCATAAGGGCAGCGACGAAAAGAGTACAAGCAAGGCAATGGGATGTTCATAGATTCCTCCATAGTTGAATAGGAATTAATCAATAGGTAAATGCTAGGTAAAGAGCAAATAAAGAAAAACCAGCAGACGCAAACCTACTAACATCGACATTTATTCAGGCTCTGTTGAATACGTGACAGACTTATAATTGGCCATAGTTTCTACCAATGACTGTGGCAGATAAGCGTCTTTAAGATGCGCGTGCGGATAATACTGCTCAATCCACGATTGATAGTTATAGACAGTTAGCGTACCACAATATAATAAATATAAAACTTGCACGCCAATGCTACGCGACAGACCCATCACGCAATGGAAGTTAATAAGCGTAATAATACTATCTTCTTGCTGGTTCTCATTATCAGCGTTTATCGCCCGCGGCTTCACTGATTGCGTCAAAGACTCAATCCGCTTAAATAAATCGATATAGTCTTGGAGCAATACGTCATTTAATGGCTGCAAATCCAATAAAGGCAAATACAAATAATGGACAGGCGTACTCATAATGTCTTTAGCAGCTATTTCAAGGTAATGAGTATGGCTAGATATCTCAGCGGCCAAATCAACAACAATTATCTGATAACGAGCTGAGGGCCGATTGCTTTCTAACGAACTCGGCCATTCTAATGAAGTATGGCCAAACAACCAATATGTTAAATGACTACTTACATCTGTCTGAGTCAATCGAGGTGAAGCAACAACATTGACCTTATCGTAAATAGCATATGCCGTGAGTGGATACCTTTGACTTTTGGAGAAAACTCTAAAATACCATTGGCCCAAAAATGACATACTATTGTAAACAATAATAATCGGTGCAAACTTCATCCAAGTATATAAGGTGAGTCGTCCATTATTGGACTTTTGGAACCAACGTGCATCCCGCATTGGTGTGACTTGTTGATAGGCACAAGCTAATATCGTAAAACTAATCAACCAATATAGCGCAATTATAATAGCTAAGGTTTCTATAGATTCAAACGCTATTACAGTCATATTAGTAAGGTAAAACCCTCCTATCGCTAACAACAAGAACCCTATCATCCCCAGTGTCAGATGCTTGATTACCAGTGCATTTCGGATACGATTTGACAATATAAGCACCGCAACTGCCAACACTACTCCGCCCAACATATCTAGTAAATGATGCTGATACGTCAGCACCGTCGACAGGGCTATCAATGTACATATACCAGTCAGCAACAATCGATAAGTTATTGAACTCCATTTCTTTTTAGACGCTACCACATCCCATAATGACACCCCAAGCAAGACGGCGTAACTGACATGTAGTGATGGCAGCTGATTGAATGGCTTGTCCACCAACTGTAAGAACTGATAACCAAACTGCGTCCAATCATCCGGTACAACTCGACGAAAAGAGAATCGAGCAGGATAAAGGTAGAAAATCAAACAGGCAAAAATGGTTGCCAAAATTAAGCGATAGGTTAATAGAAATAACTGCGTAGAGGTCCTCACTAAGAAAAAACTAGCAACAAATAAAACCAACGACCAGCTATAAGGAATAATCATAGCGGGAATAAAAGGAATGGCATTATCAAACGGCGTGGCGAGATTGTGAATTTGCGATGGATAGCGTGTATATAGAGATACGCTATAAAAAGTCGTCAAATTATAAAGCAAATAAAATATCGATAACGCAAGACATAGGTGTTTAAAGCGGTTCAAATTTGATGGAGTTTGCAACACCTAGTACCTCGTTTGACTGTTGAATAAACATTTCAAAAAACTTCGGAAATATAATCATAGTTAAAGTTGTCATAATAGCAACTTATTGTTGGCTAAAAACTGCCCAAACCCATTGGAAATACAGTAGTTTTGAACTTATACTTGACTATTTTTTAGGCTTAGTTAGAAGGATTTGAGAAATGCAGTTTTTAAGGATGATAAGTCAGCAGTTAAGTCGATTTACGGCATTGGTTATTGTTTTAGCGGCCGCAGTGACATTTATAGAGCCTGCTACTTTTTCTTGGGTAACAGGTGATACCCAAGTCATCGTTCTGGGTGTCATTATGCTCGCAATGGGTATGACACTAGGTAAAGAAGACTATAAGGTATTGGCCCAGCGCCCGCTTGATATCTTTATTGGCTCAATTATCCAATATACCATTATGCCGATTTTGGCGATTAGCGTGGCCAGACTGTTTGATTTATCGCCTGGATTGACGTTGGGTCTAGTATTGGTTGGTACTTGTCCTGGCGGTGTGTCTTCAAACATTATGAGCTATCTTGCCAAAGGTGATGTAGCGTTTTCAGTAGGTATGACCACCGTATCAACCATCATTGCGCCGTTAGTGACTCCACTTTGGCTCAATTACTTGGTCGGTCAATCTGTAGAGATGGATGGCTGGGGAATGTTCCGCTTTATGCTCTTAGTGACGTTATTGCCAGTCGCTATCGGCTCTATGCTCAACATTCTATTTCAAAATAAACACTGGTTTAATGATGTACGTGCAGTAATGCCAGGCGTTGCTGTATTGGCGTTTGCCGCTATCGTCGGTGGTGTTGCCGCCGTATTTGGCGATCAGTTCTTACAATCAGGACTAGTCGTGATTTTAGCGATTGCGGTACACAATATCGTCGGCTATATATTGGGCTACTACTCAGGTGCCTTATTTGGTATGAGCAAGCCCAAAAAGCGCACCATATCTATTGAAGTTGGTGTACAAAATGCAGGGTTGGCCACGGGTTTAAGCACGAAATTTTTCCCTGGTAATGCAGAATCTGCCATCGCTGCCGCGGTTGCTTGTATTTGGCACTCTGTTTCTGGCTCTATATTAGCCAATATCTTCGCTTGGTGGGATAAGCGTCAAGAAGCAAAAAATCCTACCGTCATCGAGACTGAAGAATCCATAGAGCTTGGCAAACCAGTTAGAAACAGTTAATACTAAAAAATAATGCACTCGACATACTATGTTAGATAGCTATTTCCTAGCATAGTATGTCTTAGAAAAGGCGCTACTTTTAAGATAATGTTTTTAAAATTAGCGTTTTTCAATACAGTAACTTTTAACATACTAACTTTCAATATAGCGTCTTATAGCATAGCGCTATCCGATCATTTGAATTAATGACTAGCTTTTTTCTAAAGTCTTCATTCGCGAAAGCTACCGCAACTCCCCTTTAAAACGTTTACGTACTTGACGCAAATATATAGTGGGGGCAACGCGCCATAATATACTGCCAAAACGTGACACAGGTTCAGGCAATAACCAGCGTTCACGCCGCTGCAAACCTTGATTGATTCGTTCAGCCATCCACTCAGCACTGCGCATACTCCCTATCATCGAGCGTGGATGCTTTGCGATACTGCCATCACGACCTAACGCATGGTTTTCAATAGGCGTATCAAGAAAACTCGGATAAACCATAAGAATATGAATATCTTCAGGCTCTAGCTCCAAGCGCAACACTTCAAAGAATTGTGTGAGCGCTCCCTTGGCGGCACAATAAGCTGCCCGCCCTGGTACGGGCATCCATCCAGCCATTGAGCCAATGCAAATAATTTGTCCTTTGGACTCACGTAGCATCGGTAGCGCAGCCATGGTCAGCTCCACTGCACCCTGCCAATCTACCGCCATGACCTTACGAAACACCTCAGGATCAGTCTGATACGCGGGTGACCGATGGGTAATGCCTGCATTATTCACCAATAAGTCAAGACGGCCAAAATGGCTTTGCACTTGTTCGATAAGGACGACAATATCATTGCGTTGAGTGATATCAGTGACGACTGTTATAACTCTATCAATGTCGCCTAACTCAGTGGCACGCGCGTTTAACGCTTGCTCATCTATATCAACGAGTACTAGATGATGCCCAGCGGCATACCAGTGCCGAGCCATTGCCCAACCAAGTCCTGAGGCAGCACCAGTGATTAAAGTGACATTTATTGAATGAGTATTAACGTTGGCATTAATGTTAGTTGAATTGGCAGCAGTTGATAGTGACATTGATGAATTTCTCCATATCAGGGCTTACGCAGTCCATTGCATTCGATAAAATACTCAAAGGTTTCGGCAGAGGTTTTCGCCAAAGAATAACCAAATTCTTCTTTTAGTCGTCTGTTACTCAGCACGGGGCGATAACGCAAAAAATTAACTTGCTCTGGACCTGTTGGTTTACCACGCCATTTTGCAACCTGCAAACCAGCTTTGACTAGACCTACTGGCAAGGTCAATAGCGGTTTGTTCAATCGGTTCGCGATATCTTTCATCGTCAAAGCACCATCACCCGCCATATTATAGATACCCACCTTGTTTTCGCGAATACCCATTTCCATAGCACCGATCACGTCTTGATCCCAGATAAACACAAAAGGTGAATCGCTACCTTTGAGTGCAAGAATACGCGGCGCCATAAACAGACCAGTGATTTGATTGCGCGTATCAGCACCTAATACTGTGCCGGGTCGAAAGATAAGTTGCTGTAGCTGTGGATGCTGCTCGCGGAAGCCTGCCAACAGCTCCTCGACCTGCCTCTTGTGATCTGAGTAAGCAAACTCCTTATTGCCACGTAGCACATCTTGCTCATCAATCCATTCAGGGTTGTCAGCATGATAACCGTAGGCCGCGCCCGAGCTGGTCAGTGTTATATGCGTGACATCTGCTTTGATACAGCAATCAAGGACATTACGCGTGCCATTGACATCGATATCATAATCACGAGCACGATCTTTTGATGCTTGTAGAATAGACGCAAGATGCACAACGTGGGTGATACCTTGTTCTATTAGTAGCGTTGCCAAACCCTTATCACGCACATCTAGAACGTGGATTGGGAAGTCTAGATCGTTACGTTGTCGAACGTCGGTGCCAACCACATGGTGATGAGCAGCCAAACGATTGCCCAATTTATGACCGATATAGCCCGCGGCACCAGTAATTAATATTCGTTTATTATTCATAGGGAATCCGTGCCCAAATTTGTGAAAGTGTGAGTCCTGAGACTAGGTGCCATACGCCCCAAAATGCCGTAATAAGCATCATACCGCCCGCCTCTGGAAAGAACGTAAACAAAATAACCAACCCCAATCCTGAGTTTTGTATGCCGACTTCTAAAGTCACTGCACGTCGATCTGCGACTGGTAACTTGAGCATCAGTCCCATACCGTAACCTAGCGAGAGTGCCAATAAGTTATGTCCAACAACCAGCCAAAAAAAACTGTGAAAACGCTCTAGAAAAAGCGCAAAGTTACTGGAAAAAGCGATTGCGACAAAAGCCATTAGCACCAACAATGAGAAAATGCGTAGGGGTTTTTGAACACGCACGACAAGATCTGGCAAGCGTCGTCCTGTCAACATACCAAGCACTAAAGGCAACGCCAATACCAGCAGCACCAGTATCAAGATACTGCTAGGCTCAATTGTAATTTTTGTCAGGTACTCGCGTGTGTATGGGTTTAGCCAACCATAAAAAGCAAAATTTAGTGGCGTCAAAACAGCCGCTGCCAGACTTGATACAGCCGTCATGCTGACTGACACTGCGACATTACCGCGTGCCAGCCAAGTCATAATATTAGAGAAGCTCCCTCCTGGGCAGGATGCGACTAAAATCATTCCTAGCGCCAACTCCGGATCGATATTCAATACCCAAGTAAATAAACACGTAGCGAGCGGCAATAATAAAAACTGAGCGAACAAACCTGCTATCGGTGCAATTGGAAATGAAAAGATACGCTTAAAATCTTCGAGACGTAGGCTTAACGAAACGCCGAACATCATGAGTGCTAAGATAAGATTAAGCAAAATCAAGCTTCGTGGCTCAAACGCTACAGCCGCCATCATACTTCTGATACCAGTGTAGACTCTGTTGTTTCAAGCTCAGCGATATGTTTGGATAGCGTGTCTAAGTAATCATCTTTATTCACATAATATGCCATGCGTGCAAGCTTGATATAGTTATAACCACCATCGAGCGTCTTGCCAGCACGCTTACGTTTTACCTTGTTGAACTGTTTGACGGCTGCTGTATTTTTCTGACGCTGCTGAATATATAGAGCAACAAGCCTAGCCTGTTGATTGCGCCCCTCCCAGCCCAAACCCGCAGCCTCCACCATACCCATCATAAATAAATTATCGTGTTTGGGATGAAACACATTCATATATAGCTGCGGCGCGTCATGACTGGTAGGCCAGTTGAGCTGCTCGCGATCAATGAATGGATAGTCAAGCAAATAACCTGTCGCCATCAAAATCAGATCATACTCGTGACTGTTACCATCACTAAAGGTGACTGTATGGCCGTCAACACTACGAATGTCACGACGCGCCTTGATATCGCCATGGCCTAAATGATGCAGTACCAATGAATTAACCACCGGATGCGACTCATACATACGATAGTTTGGATTTGGCAATCCGTAATCAGAAGGTTTGCCTATTACCATACGAATCATCGCAGCATCCATACGCTGTTTGACTGGACGCGGGAGTTTTAGTTTGCCGCCTAGCGTGTCAACCGGCTTACCTTTAATAAATTTGGGTAGGAAGTAATAACCACGTCGTAGGCTGATATCTACCGACTTTGCATGATGCACCGCATCAACGGCAATATCAGCCCCAGAGTTGCCGCATCCGACGATTAATACACGCTTGTCATTAAATACGGACGAACTACGGTATTCAGAAGAATGCATCAACGTGCCCGAAAACTTCCCTGGCAAGCTTGGCATATTTGGTGTGTGTAATGTTCCATTTGCAATGAGGACACCATCGAACAGCCGTGATTGTCTCTGTCCATTGCACTCGCTGATCAAGCACCAGCCATTTCCTTCGGGCATCATGCTGATCACGCGCGTAGAGAACTCATAGTGTGATTTGAGGTTGAAAGTATCTGAAAAGTCTCGGAAGTATTGACGAAGCTGGGTATGATGAGGATAAGCCGCGACTGAGTCCTTCATAGGAAACTCCTCGAACTCTGTCATGCGCTTAGATGAAATCAGATGTGCACTCTCATACATCGTGCTGTGCGGATTGTCGATATCCCATAGACCGCCTACATCTGTATGTAGCTCAAAACCTATAAAAGAAATATCCAGTTTTTGTAAATTTAGTGCTGTAGCTAGCCCCATAGGACCTGCTCCGATCACTGCATACATAAGCGTCACCGTAAAATCCATTTCAATTGTATAAATCAGTCAATTCCATTTGACTGCACCTCTGGTAGGCGAGACCAGCGTCCTCTGTGCCCATGATAAAACAATAGCATATATCGATAGAGGAGCCAGCTCAAGTAAATAAAAATACTGGTTATTTTTCAGCTTATTTGTAGATTGGTTTTAAAGCGCCTTCTCTGATATATCTTCAAAATTGCATCACTAAAGCATTGTAATAGAAACGATTATCATTATAATAACGATTTAACTTACACGCTGGAAATATTCATGCAACTGTCCCGCCTCTCTGCTGCTTTGTTTCGCCTTAATTCTTTGAATGTATCTGGCTCCTCTTCGCAATTAACATCCATACTCTCACGTTCTAGACTAAGAAAATCGCTACCTTTAAAAACATTATATTCAACTTGTTTGTCCACCTCAGTCATTATGCTAACGACCAGTCAAGTAGCATGGGCGCAAGTAGATAACAATGTAGATGCACAGTCAGAGACACCTAATGTGGTACTCGACACTATCGTCGTGACCAGTAGTGCTGATGCATCAGCGGATGGCTTACCTAGCGCCTATGAAGGTGGCCAAGTAGCAACCGGTAGCCGCGTTGGTCTCTTAGGCAATCAAGATATTATGAATACGCCGTTCTCTACTACGTCATATACCAACGAATACATTGCCAATCAGCAAGCACAAAGTGTCGGCGACCTACTCACAAAAGATCCTACAGTACGTTTGGCTAGAGGTTTCGGTAACTTCCAAGAAGCGTATTTTATGCGCGGCTTTGTGACTACCTCAGATGACACCATGTTCAACGGTCTATACGGCATACTCCCTAGACAATATATCGCAACAGAATTGTTCGAACGTGTCGAGGTACAGCGCGGTGCATCAGCCATGCTAAATGGTGCAGCACCTAGTGGCGGAAACTCAGGCGGTACAATCAATCTATTACCTAAACGGGCTGATAATGATCCATTACGTCAGCTAACAGTTGGCTATGGTCAAGGCGATCAAGGTAAGGTTGCGGTAGATGTTAGTGATCGTTTCGGTACTGATGATGCGATTGGTGTACGTTTCAATGCAGCTTATCAAGACGGTGACAGCGCTATCGATGATGAGTCATCAACCTTGGGTTTGGCCGCCCTTGGTTTGGATTATAGAGGTGATCAGTACCGCTTATCAGCAGATCTGGGCTGGCAAGATAACAAGCTGACAGAGACGCGCCCTAGTGTGACGCTTGCCGGTGTTTCTCATGTACCAAAAGCACCTGACGGCTCAAAAAACTGGGCACAACCTTGGACGTATTCAAACGAAGAAGATGTGTTTGGTACCATTCGAGGAGAATATGATTTTAATGACAGCATTACTGGCTATGGTGCCTACGGCGTTAGACGTGGTGACGAAGAAAACTCTTTAGCCAACCTTACCGTCTCTGACGCAGATGGTACTGGCTCGACCTACCGCTTTGATAATACTCGCGAAGATTTAGTACAAAGTGCCCAGCTTGGACTACGTGGACAATGGCAAACTGGCAAGATCAATCATGACTGGGTACTAGCAACAGATCTTTATGATCAAGAAGAAAAAGGCGCTTACGGTTTTGATTTTGGCAACCAGCTTGCGACCAATCTGTATAGCCCGACAGATTATAGTAATGAGTGGTCAGATACTGCTTTCTTTGGTGGTCGTCTTGATGACCCTAAGCTGACGAGCGAGACTCAGCTACAAAGCTTTGCACTTGCAGACACCATATCACTGTTTGATGACAAGCTAAAAACCACACTAGGCGTACGTCATCAAAACATCGAAACAACCAGCTATGATTACAACACTCAAGAAAAAACAACTGAATATGATGAAAGCGCGTGGACGCCAAGTATAGGTGTCGTCTACCAGCCAACGCTGGACTGGTCTGTTTATGGCAACTATATCGAGAGTCTCGCTAAAGGTGATACTGCGCCACTGGTTGATAACTCTGGCAATGCACTAACTAATGCAGGACAAAATCTAGACCCTTATGTAAGTAAGCAAACTGAGCTGGGTGTAAAGTACGACAATGGCTTTATCGGTAGTAGTTTTGCTATATTCTATACTGATGAGCCACGTGCTTATATCAATGATGACAAAACCTTTACTACTGCTGGTGAAAACCGCCATCGAGGCGCTGAGCTGACTGTCTTTGGTAGTCCAAGTGAAAACATGCGTCTAAATGCCGGCGTAAGCTATTTAAGTGCCAAGCAAAAAGACACAGGCGATGCCGCGTTAGATGGTAATCGTGTCATTGGCGTCCCGACGCTCCAGAGCAACGTCAACCTAGAATATGATTTAGCAGCAGTCCAAGGACTGACGTTGACGGGTGATATTATCCATACAGGCGCGCGCTATGCCGATGCCGCTAATACCTTAAAAGTAGATGGTTATACTACCTTAGACCTTGGTGCACGCTATCGCACGCTATTGGCTGGTCAAGATGTAACTTTAAAAGGGGTCGTAACCAATGTGACTGGTGAGGATTACTGGCAATCTGTAGGTGGACTACCAGGCTATGGTTATTTAAATGCGGGTGAGCCAACTGCATTAAAGGTATCAGCAACGTTCGATTTTTAGACAGTATTGGATTTAATAAAAGGGATTGGGCGCGACCTACTCCCTTTTATACCATCAAAAATTTATTTTACTACTGAGTTATTATGTCTTCTCGTACTACAGCGTCCTCTCGCACGACCACTTCTTTGTACCATATGATCTGGGCACATTATCGCCTACCTTTTCTAAAAGTCATTCTGCTGAACTTGGTCAATGCCGCTGTCAGCGTCGGTATTATCGCTTACATCAATCACACTTTTATTAGTCAGCCTGTGTTTGATACCTTGTCTTGGCTAAGTTTGGCGCAGTTCTCGCTGCTAGTGATATTGTTACTAGTGACGACTTTTTTATCGCAGTATGCATTGACACGACTGGGACATCGGTTTGTTTATGAGCTCAGAACAAAACTGGTCAAACAAATTATCGATACCACCGTGCCACAGATAGACCATTTAGGTAGTGCGCGATTACTGGCCAGCCTATCATCTGATATCCAATCTATTACCGTAGCCTTCGTTCGTATGCCAGAACTGGTACAGGGCATTATATTGTCTGTTGGCGTGGGATTATATTTGGGCTGGCTGTCATTGCCATTACTGTTTATTGTTATGTTTTGGATTGTAATGACTATTTGGATAAGCACTATCTTAGTCAAGCATGTCTATACGCATTTAACAGAATTGAGAGAGATTAATGACGATTTATATCAAGACTATCAATCGATTATAGAGGGTCGTAAAGAGCTGGCTCTTAACCAGCATCGAGCAAAAAAACTGTATACAGATGATTTTTTAGCCCATGCCAAATCGTATGAAAAGACCGTAACCAAGTCTGATACCTTTCATTTATCAGCGGTGAACTGGTCCAATATTATGATGTTCGCATCAATTGGTATCGTGTTTGCTGTGGCCAATTATCTTGATATATCGATGGGAGTTGCTACTACTTTTTCTTTGACCATTTTGTTTATGCAGTCACCGCTTTTACATGCTGTAGGTGCATATCCAACATTGCAGACTGCTCAAGTTGCACTAGAAAAGATACAGTCTTTAGAATTGTCCGAGCATCAGCCGAATTTCGCGACCGATGCGGTTGCTAAGAACTGGCAATCTATCTCATTAAATGATATCAGTTATCGCTATGTAGGCAGTAGTAATGCATCGGACACAGCTATTAATGATAATGATCAAAATAGTGATAACAATCAGAATCCTGTCAATAATATCTTAAAGTCTGTCAATTTAACCCTACAACGAGGCGACGTGGTTTTCTTAATCGGTGCGAATGGTAGCGGCAAATCCACTCTTGCCAAAATAATAACTGGTATCTTCACCCCTACCATAGGGACGGTACAAGTCGATGGACAAGTCGTCAATTCAGAAAACAATACCGACTTTAGACAGCTGTTTTCTGCAATTTTTAGCGACCAGCATTTATTTAAGCAATTGATTGGAGATCAAGGCAATGAGCCTGATGCGGCCCTAGTCTCTGACTGGCTACATAAGCTCAATCTACAAGAAAAAGTTAGTGTGGCTGACCATAAGCTCTCTACAGATAAGTTGTCACAAGGTCAGCGAAAACGCTTGGCAATGCTAATCGCCGTCGCTGAACAGAAGGACATATTACTACTCGATGAGTGGGCAGCTGACCAGGACCCTGCCTTTCGCCGCGTGTTTTACCAGACGCTCATTCCTGAGTTAAAAGCTATGGGTAAGACACTGTTTATCATCAGTCATGATGATGGTTACTTTGAGCATGCCGATCGATTATTACTGATGAAAGAAGGCCGTCTCATTGAGCTAAATGCTGAAGAGCGACAGCGTGCTAGTAAAGATGCCATTGCTATGCTCAAGTAAATAAAGCTATAACTGTATGTATTACTGACCGCTCAGCTTTAAGCCCATAAAACGTTTGATCAACTTTGAGCTAAATAGCAGTTAATCTGAGCACTTTTTGAAATAATCCGTTCTTAAAATCAGCAGTTTTTAAGCAAAAAAAAAGCGCCTTACTATAAGGCGCTCTTTTACTATATCGAGAACAACGATATCTTACCATTCGCTTATTTTAGCCATTTCTGTAAAAACCCAACTCGAGAAATTACTAAAAATTCTAGTAACGCGATAGCCACAATCGCGATAATAGCAGTCGGGAATATGACAGCCACAACTAATAAAGGAATGGCAAGCGGCCACCAAACGGAAACATCTGAGCTGCGAGCTGGCGGGTTTAATCCTACGCTATCGCTTGCATGACGAGGGCGACGCTGCCACCACATAATATAACCACTGATACAGATAGCGATGACTGACAGACAAAACAAGACGTTGGCCAACACACTCCACCATCCGAGCGTCCCCATATGCAGCGCGATACCAGCCGCCATGAATTTACCAAACGCGTTGTAATCATCGAAATGAATATCAGCCAAAACGTTACCCGAATAGCGGTCGATATGTACCGTACGATCTGCTGTCGGACTGCTCATATCATAGCTCATTGAATCTTGGCTAATGGTCCAGACGCCTGTATTACCTTGTGGTAGGTTAAGCTGATAACGCCCTACAAAACCGATTTCACGAGCGTAGCGATCCACCGTATCAATCATAATAGGTATGTTGGCGGCGATACCATCTTTACCCATCGTTGTGCCTGACACAGGCATCGGCGTCGACTCAAGTACCCAAGGAACTTCCTTAGTGTCGCCCGAGTTTAGGACGCTGCCATGCGTGGGTGCTTCAGTATGCGCTTCAGACGCTGCCGCGCCATGCACATGCGGCTCTGGTGTGGACTCTTGCATAGCAGCATGTTGACTGTGATCAATGGATACTGGAACAGGTGCAACGCCCCACTTACCCGCAGGAAACTGGCTCCATGATTGCACCACTCTTTCGCCCCATATACCTGCCCATGCCATGCCTGATATGCAGAAAAACAGTAGCAGCACAGAGATCCAGCTGCCCAATGTCGCATGAATAGTACGGATAAAAGAGCGTTTTTTCTTGTTGGTTACCCTCTCGTTAGGTATCAACATGGCTTTAACTGACTGACGTTTTTGCCCCCACAAATACCAACCAGACAAAATCATTAAAATAGTCAATGAGGCAGCGGTTTCTAGTAGATAGTCACCAACCTTACCAATTAACAAATCACTATGAATATTATTGAACGTATTATAAAGACCGCTACTAGTAGGCTCACTTTGGACGATGTCAGCTGTATAAGGATTAACTGCCACCATATTACTTTGGTCGTCTGATTTTATCTGAAACAAAGCCACTGTATCGGTATCACGAGGAGCGATATATTTAACCAGTGTGCTATCAGGCAAGGTGCTCAGCGCGTTCTTTGCTTGAGTAGAGACAGGTGCCTGAACCGTAGACTCTGGCACAGCAATCGTCAATCGGTCGTTGTCACGTCCTGCTGTGTTAGACATAAACAGCATACCGAGGGCTGTGACAGCCAAAACAATTAAAAAAGGCGCTACAAACATGCCTGAATAAAAATGCCAGCGCCATACCGTGAAATAGCGCTGGTTACTGGTGGATTGGTTGGATGGTGTGTCCATAAATGTGACCTTAAACAATCTTTGGTTGCTCAATGAACAACGTAAACCTATCGATAATAGTGATATATCTGCTTGCCAGACCAGTTTTAAGTAGTCTTAAAGCGAGCTAGAATGAAATCGTACAGTGACATCAATACAGCAATATAAAACGTTACTGTAAATAACTGTGTTCGGAATGCTGCTGCATAATACGAGAAAAATCTGACAAAAACCATCGTTTAAAACGCATTGTTTAAAACAGTAAGTCTGCGTGACACCATTCGCAACACTTTATCTCCAATCTTTTTTAAGCCCTACAAATACTTCTAAAAACTGTCCCGTTGTAATTTTTTAATGATAGTAATTATCGTTAGTGTTATCATTAGCGACGTTATAATATGCTTCAACTGTTACACATAATATTTAATTATTTTAGTCCAAAAGGAAATCTGATGCGGTCTCAGCTAACTACCAACGTCATTCGCAAAAAATATCTCACCACCGCAGTACAAATTGGCTTAATCATGGGTATGAGTCATGCCGTTTACGCTGCAGAGACAACAAACAATATTGAAAACGATGAGGTTGCTACACCGTCAGCGACCTTAGACGCTATTACCGTCTACTCAGATGGCTATCGTAGTACTGGCACCAAGACTGCATTGGATCCAAACGATGCACCAATGAGTTATACCAGAATCGATCAAGAGCTATTACAAAAGCGTCAGGCAGACAGCGTCGATGCTGCACTACGTTATGAGCCGGGCGTAAGCTCTGAGAGCCGTGGCACAGTATCTGTCTTTGATGAGTACAATATCCGCGGGTTTAAAACTTATTCAAACTTCTATGACGGGCTAAGACTACCTTATGATGGTGCATGGAATCTAATGCCTCAAGTAGATATCTATGCGACTGAAGCAGTAGAAGTCGTGAAAGGCTCTGCCTCTTCCCTGTATGGCTATGCCGCACCAGGTGGTATGGTCAACCAAATAGCCAAAGCGCCTAAAAGCACTCAAGAGAATGAAGTACAGCTACGACTCGGTAATCAAAACCTAAAAGAAGTGGCTGTCGATAGTACAGGCCCAATCACAGATAATTTAGATTATCGATTTGTTGCGCTAACGCGCCAAAAAGATGGTCAGATGGAAACCACGGAAGAAGAGCGTTTATTGGTAAACCCATCGCTCAAATGGCAAGCGACAGATGATGTGTCCGTGCTTGCTAATCTTTATTATCAAGACGATCCTGATATGGTTCCCTCTACCCCCTTACCTGCTGTCGGCACTGTCTACAATGCAAGCTATGGCAAGCTCGATAGCGATGCCTATGCAGGCGATGAATGGAATAAATTTAGCAAAGAAGTATTTATGCCAAGCGTCACCGTAAACTGGGATATCAATGATCAATTAACTTTTAAACATATCACGCGCTATACCGATTCTGAAGCAGAGCAGCGTAATATGTATAACAGTGAAGGTTTTGTAGAGGGTAGTGATACGATTCTCAATCGCGTGGCATATACCACGGATGAGAGCATGAATAACTGGACTACTGATAACCAGCTTGCCTATAAATTTGATACCGCTAACACTTCGCATAACTTATTGTTCGGTGTTGAGTATCAAGAGACAGATAGCACTGCTGATTACTATGATGCTGGTGCAGATGGCACACCAAATCTTGATCTATCTAATCCAGATTTCTCACAAATCAACGCTAATACTCTGCCATTAGATGCTTATCGTCAAGAGGAAGATATCGAACAAAGCCAGCTTGGATTTTATGTGCAAGATGAGATGAAGTGGAAAGATCTAACAGTCGTAGCAGGTCTACGTCATGACAATTTTGACAGTAATACTGATCAAACCAAAGCTACTGAAGGCGTCATCTATAGCGACAAAACGATTGACAATGATGCGTCAGAAACCAGTGGTCGCTTCGCTGCCATTTATGATTTTGATAATGGTCTATCGCCGTTTGCAAGCTATTCTCAGTCGTTCCAGCCAGTGGTCGGTAGTAACTTTATTACTGATGAGCCGTTTGAGCCAACCACAGCCGATCAATTAGAAGCTGGTGTTAAATATTTGTCTCCAGATCGTGCCACTCAAGGAACGCTTGCAATATTTGATATCACACAGAAAAATGTTGTGGTATCAGATTACGTCAACTATAGAGATCAGACCCAAACTGGTGAAATTGAATCGAAAGGCTTTGAGATATCAGGTAGTCGCATGCTCAATGACTGGGTAGACGTGGCCGCAAGCTATAGCTACACCGATGCTGAAATTACAGAAGATGAATTCAATCCTGATGTGGTCGGCAATACTCCTGCTCAAACCGCCAAGCACAAAGCCACGCTATGGGCAGACTACTATGCGACAGACAAACTCACGCTCAACGCTGGTGTTCGCTATGAAGACGGTATGCAGATTGATAAACAAAATACAGATGAGCTACCAAGTGTGACCTTGGTCGATATCGGCGGCAGTTATCAAATCAACCCTATGCTGGCGGTAGGAGCTAGTGTCAACAACCTGTTTGACAAAACCTATGTCGGTGCGTGTTACGACATCAATAACTGCTGGATGGGACCTGAGCGCCAAATGTCAGTCAGTCTAAAAGCAAGCTTCTAATAAATTTTACAAACAGTGGGTTGGTTATAGTATTAGCAGGCCAATCCGCTGTTCGAAGGAAAGCACAATATGGCAAAACCTACTCCAAGAGTACTAGAGGTTATCGACACTAAATACATTACGCCAAATATGTGCCGTATCACATTTGGTGGTGCTGGTATGGTTGATTTTCCGACTGATCAAGAAAGCGCTTATATCAAACTGATATTTCCTCAAGGTGACGATATCAAGCCATTGATGCGTACTTATACCATCATTGCCCAACGTGATACTGAGATTGATGTTGATTTTGCTTTACATGAGACAGAAGGACCTGCATCGGTATGGGCACGAAATGCGCAAGTCGGTGATCAGATTCTGATAGGTGGCCCAGGACCAAAGAAACTCATCAACAATGAAGCAGATTGGTTTTTGTTAGTCGGCGATATGACCGCGCTACCTGCAATCACCGTCAACTTAGCTCAGTTGCCTATGGATGCTCGCGGTTATGCAGTACTTGAAGTGACGACTGAGGCAGATCGTCAAACGCTCAAAAAACCAGAGAACGTCAAGGTACATTGGGTGATTAATGCTCACCCAAATGCAGACGATAGTCCTTTACTGAATTGCGTCAAATCATTGAGCTGGCTTGAAGGGCAACCTGCCGTTTGGGCGGCGTGCGAATTTCATAGTATGCGTGCACTGCGTCAGTACTTCAAAGTTGAGCGCGCAATACCAAAGACGCATTTATATGTGTCTAGCTACTGGAAAGTCGATAGCACAGAGGATCAACATAAAGTCGTCAAAAGTCAGGATGCGCAAACGGAAGAACAGTAAATACGTATTTCGCAACAAAAAAAGGTGGAGCTAATATTAGTCCCACCTTTTTTTATCGCTTGCTGTTTATTACAACTCAGCAGTCTTCATACTATCCACTTCTCCATCACTCTTACTAATCGTCAGTCCCGTAAAGCCGAATAGCAGTGTCAGTAGTAATGACAAATAACAGAAGAATGCATAAGGCAGATAATCTAATACAGGCACCCCTAATGCCTGACTGATAAACACCCCGCACACACTCCAAGGCACTAATGGATTAATCACCGTTCCTGCATCCTCAATCGTCCGCGACAGATTCTTTGGATGTAGATGTAAGCGCTCAAACGTCGACCGAAATGCCGTACCTGACAACAAGATACTCAAATACTGCTCACCGATTAGCACGTTAATGCTTAGTGCCGACATCGCTGCAGCGAATATCGCTCGTCCTGATGTCGTCAATGTGTCTTTAATACCAGATAGTAGTGCTGGTAAAATCCCTAATGCCGTTAGTAACCCACCTAAACTTAATGCTAGTATCACAATCGCCTGGGTAAAGAACATACTCTGTACACCGCCGCGTGACAGCATACCACCTACCTCACCCAGCTCTAACGATTCAGCGGGCGCATAGCCTGCAAACAGATAGCCGCCCAATTGTCCAAAGCTTGGTGAGCTATGTACATAAGTGATGATGAGTGCCGCTGCTATGGTACAGATAATCGTATAAATTGCATTAACCCGAAACAGTGCTAATCCTACCAATACAACAAAGGGTAATACCGAATACCCATGTACCAACCCACTGTCTATCAGCTGACCTTGTAGTATGGTTACTTGACCAAGATCAGAGCCTGACGTCTGTCCTGAGAACATCCAAAATAATATCACCGTCAGTATCCATGCAGGTACTGTCGTATACATCATATTACGGATATGCTCAAACAGATCAATACCGACTACAGAGGAAGCAATCGTACAAGTATCAGACAAGGGAGACATCTTATCACCGAAGAATGCACCTGATACCACTGCCCCTGCTGCTATTGCCACATTGGCATCAAAGGCGTTACTCATCCCAATAAAGGCTACACCCAAAGTCGCTGCAGTGGTCAGACTACTGCCTAGAGCAATACCAATAATAGAGGTCAGTACAAAGGCAGAGATATAGTAGTACTCAGGTGAGATCAGCTGAAAGCCCACATACATAAGCGTGGGAATCGCACCTGACATCATGAGAGCTGCCACCATAAGACCAATAAAGAAGAACAAATAGATAGCACCAATACCGCGCATGACACCCGAGGCCATTTGCGATTGCATGTCATCAAAGCTAAGTCCTTTAACCATACCAATCGCCAGTAGCACACAGATAGCAAGAATAAGAGACAAATGCGGCACCCAGCCAAAGCCGATCATGGTGATGCCCATGATACCGATGACGATGGTAGATATGATAAAGGCAAGCTTGGCGCTGATGATGGTGAGAGGGGTTGGTGGCATGACACATCCTTAAAATGCCAGCAGACACTGGCACTAGATTGGGTTTAATTTTGGTGGTGAAAGTATGAATAAATTGGTTTGCTAACCAAAAACCGACTACTTACCCAGTAAGTCATCGGTCTTAGCTGCCATGATAAAATCATTGCGATGCAAACCTTTGATACTATGCGACCACCAAGTGACCGTAGCCTTGCCCCACTCTACTAATATACCCGGATGGTGCCCTTCTGCTTCAGCGACATCTGCCAGTTGATTGGCAAATGCCATCGCTGCGACGAAGTTTTTAAATTTATACTGACGCTGTAACTGCTGAATCCCATCCACCTCAATCAATGACCAATCAGGAATTTGCGGTAGTAGTTCCTGTGCTTCGGCTTCATCAACTTTCGGTGCGCCAATTCGGCAAGCTTCGCAGCTGTTTTGTGATAGTGCTGTCATAATAAGTTCCTTTTAAGTTGTTTGTTTTTGATAGCTGTTTTTTTAATACTCGTACATCCGTGTTGAAATATCTGTACCGCTATTTTAATACTCCGTACTGAAATGCTGGTTTTCATGTTTGATTTTGCATTGACGTCTTTAACGAGTTTTTTCTGGATAGGTTGGCTCAAACAGCCCAAGCGACATAGCCTGTTTGACCGTCCCCATGATGTCACTATTGACGATATCAAATAAGGTATCTAGTTCATCTATAACATAGTAAATTGGTTGTATCTGATCGATACGATAAGGCGTACGCAATACATCGAGCAAATCAAACGCTCGGTGTTCTGGTTGGCGCTCTACTTGATGTGGGCTTTCACCTTGCTGATCAGAATGCTCTTTAAGCGCGTAGACCGTTTCAGAAGGTGAACTCAATATACCGCCGCCATAGATTCTACGATTTTCCACGCGACTGCCGACCAATCCAAACTCAATGGTAAACCAATAAAGCCTTGCTAAAAACCAGCGCTCCTCTTTGGTTGCGCTAAGACCAAGCTTGCCATACGTCTCATTAAAAACTGCAAACGCTGGATGAGTCAATAGTGGACAATGCCCAACGATTTCATGAAAGATATCAGGCTCTTCGATGTAGTCCATGTCATCGAATCGACGAATGAAGGTCGCTACAGGAAAGGACTTATTGGCTAATAATTTAAAAAATTTACCAAAACTGATGAGTGCAGGTACAGCTGCGGTCTGCCAACCTGTGGTCGCTTGTAATATCTCATCGATATCATGCAGTTGCGGGATATGCGTCGTCGGTAGGTTTAACTTGGTCAAACCATCTAGATATGCGGTACACGCACGATTAGACGTTTGTGCCGCTTGACGTGCAAGCAGCGCTTGCCACATCGCATGCTCATCCTTACTATAGTGAATATGACCATGACTATCTGGCTGGTGCGAGATGTAGGGCTGCTTTTTATTTGTCGCGTTAGAATGACTGGACGCATCATCGCTTTGTTTATTAGTAGTAACGCTATTGGCACCGATGGCGGTATTGAGAGAATCTATCTGTGATAGGCGTTCCATGCCTGTATTCCTTTTATCGCAATGAGGGCATTACCTTGTATTCGTGCTTGTAGGTAATGCACTTATTAAGGACAACACAAACTCCTTTTGTCTTGTCCATTGATGAAACGTGGTCTAAGCGTTAGACAATATTATAGGGTTTCAGTCTCTGACTGCCCGACTGTACCGCGACGTACTTGGTCACGTTCTATCGACTCAAATAATGCCTTAAAGTTGCCTTCACCAAAGCCATCCGCATAATCGCCTTTACGCTGAATGAACTCAAAGAACACTGGGCTACCCAAAATAGTTTCAGAGAAAATCTGTAGTAGCAGGCGCGGTGCACCGCCTTCTGTTGTACCATCTAACAAAATACCGCGCGTTTGCAAGTCGGCGACATTTTCACCATGATTTGGCAAACGCTCGCTGAGCATTTCATAATAGGCAGCATTTGGTGCAGTCATTAGCGGAATGCCAGCCGCTTTTAGCTTATCGATACTGGCAAACAAATCATCACTGGCTAGAGCAATATGCTGAATACCTTCACCATTGAAGTGCATTAGATACTCTTCGATTTGACCACCACCCTGCTTGGCTTCTTCATTTAACGGAATGCGGATTTTGCCATCAGGTGCGGTCATGGCTTTACTGGTCAATCCTGTGTACTCACCTTTGATATCAAAGTAACGAATCTCGCGGAAATTAAAGATACGCTCATAGAATTTTGCCCAGTACGCCATGCGTCCACGATAGACGTTGTGGGTTAAATGGTCGATCACTTTGAAACCATAGCCGACAGGGTTTCTGTCGATATCTGCAAAGAACTCGAAATCGACATCATAGATAGATTCGCCATCTTTATAACGGTCAATCAAATAGATCAATGAGCCACCGATACCTTTGATAGCGGGCAATCTAAGCTCCATTACACCAGTTGGTACATCTACTGGCTGCGCACCCATTTCCACGGCACGCTCGTACGCTTTTTTGGCAACTTTTACCCGAAAGCCCATGCTACAAGCACCAGCACCATGCTCTTCAACGAAGTAACTGGCTTGGCTTTTTGGCTCACGGTTTAGAATAAGGTTGATATCACCTTGGCGATATAGAGCAACGTCTTTTGAGCGATGATTGGCGACATGAGCAAAACCAAGCTGCTTAAACAATGCGTCGACCGCATCAGGTTGTGGAGAGGCGAACTCGACAAAATCAAATCCATTTAGTCCCATTGGGTTGTCAAATAAATCTGCCATTGTAATTATCCTTAATTTCAATTGGTAATAGAAAGTCGATGAGTAGTAAAAGTCGATAAAACGATTGGTAATCAATCTTTATTGTTGACGTTGTATTTATATTAGATTAGCTTTATTTATAAGACTAATTGTTTTTTATGATTTATTTATCAGGTTTACTTATGAATATCAGCATTCGCCAATTGACCGCATTTATCAAAGTCGCTGACAACGGCAGCTTTACTCGTGCCAGCGAACAGATGTATTTGACCCAATCTGCTGTCAGTGGATTGATTAAGGAATTAGAGACTGGCCTAGGTATCGTGTTGTTTGATCGCACCACTCGCCAATTGTCATTATCCGCAGTGGGACGGCACCTGCTACCACAAGCGCGCCGCATCTTAAATGAGATGCAGCTGTTTGAAAATGAAGCAAGTAGCTTGACCAGTTTGGCGCAAGGTCAGGTGCGCTTGGCTGTGTCACAGTTCGCGGCGTCTTCCCTGCCTGCTGTCATCGCCCAATTTTCTAAAGAATATCCAAATATCGGCGTCTCACTATTGGACTGCTCAGCAGAGAATTTGCTCAAGCATGTCCAAGATATCGAAGTTGATTTGGGCGTTGGTACCGAGCTTGGTATCTTCGAGGCAGAAGATGATATCGGTGCTGACTTGTTGTATCAGCTACCATTTTGTGTGGTTATGCCAGACAATCATGCACTGACACAAAGAGACGAAATTACTTGGCAAGATTTATTAGAGACGCCGCTAATTACCTTACAAGGTCCATTCCTTGATCAAGTAACCGCAGAGCTTGATGACGCTATATCCGATCACGTCCATCAGGCCCGCTACAAGGTGAACTTTATGTCCACCGCGCTTGAGATGACGCGACAAGGTTTTGGTATCACGCTGTGTCTGCCCTATATGCCTGAAGTTATTGATTGGGTTAGTGCCAATGGCCTGTTGATGCGCCCGCTCACTCAACCGGTCAAAATGCGTCAATTTTTTATCTATCAGCGTGCTTCAAGGGCGCTTTCTCCGGCGACGATTGCTTTTAAGCAGTTTTTGCAAAATTATTTTGCTACCCATTATAACGACCTGCATCACTCTGAATCATCGTCTACCGAATGACCGATAGCATTTAAAATGTGTTTAATAGACAGATAAACAATCTATTTGGATATTTATTTTATTAATTGCGTCATATAACTCACTATCGTATTGAGTTCGGCCGCAATTTGCTCTATGATTTTCTGCTGCTCGATTTATATTTTTATAAGGAAATGGCATGTTTGAACGTATCGATTATTACGCTGGTGATCCAATCTTAGGTCTTATGGAAAAATACTCAGCAGATAACAATCCTAATAAGGTCAATTTAGGCATTGGTATTTATTACGATGAGAATGGCGTATTGCCTGTACTTGACTGTGTAAAAACAGCCGAAGAGCGTATTGCGGATCCAATCGCACCGCGTCCGTACTTGCCAATGGCAGGTCTACCAGGTCACCGTAAAGGCTGTCAGGAATTATTATTCGGCAAAGACGCACAAGTTTTAAAAGATGGCTTAGTAGCCACTATCGCCACAATCGGTGGTTCTGGTGCGTTGAAAGTTGGTGCTGAATTTATCCATACATGGTTTCCAAAAGCTAAGTGCTATGTGAGCGATCCTACGTGGGGTAACCATATTGCTATCTTTGAAGGCTCTGATGTAGAAGTGGGTAAATACCCGTACTACGACAAAGCTAACAGCAGCATCAAATTTGATGAAATGATTGCGTTTTTTGAGACATTGAACAAAAACGACGTCATCTTGCTACACCCATGCTGCCATAACCCAACTGGTATGGATTTAACCCAAGCACAATGGGACACCGTACTCGATGTCGTTAAGGCTCGTGAGCTGATTCCATTCATGGACATCGCTTATCAAGGGTTTGGCGAAGACATGGATAGCGATGCTTACGCTATTCGTAAAGCGGTTGAGATGGGCTTGCCATTGTTTGTCAGCAACTCATTCTCTAAAAACTTGTCGTTATACGGCGAGCGTGTCGGTGGCCTATCAGTTGTCTGTCCAACTGTAGACGAAACCGAACGCGTATTCGGTCAACTCAATGCAATGGTACGCCGTATCTACTCAAGCCCACCGTCGCACGGTGGTCGCGTGGTTGATATCGTCATGAACGACGACCAACTACATGAGCAATGGGTCAGTGAAGTTTACGCCATGCGTGACCGCATCAAAGCCATGCGTCTAAAGCTAAAGTCAGTATTAGAAGCTAAAATTCCTTACCGTAACTTTGACTACATCACTCGTCAAAACGGTATGTTTAGCTTTACTGGCTTGACGCCTGAGCAAGTCGAACGTCTACAGACTGAGTTTGGTATCTATATGGTTTCTAACTCACGCATGTGTGTGGCTGGACTAAACACCAGCAACATCGATTATGTGGCAAATGCGATGGCAGACGTCTTAAAAGACTAATTAAGCTAATCTGCTTAATATCTTGCTCAAGATGTAATTTTATAAAAAATGAACGCGGACAAGAAAGGCTGAGCGATTGCTCGGCCTTTTTTTGTGCCTAGCATTTCGTCAACACCATTTAGTTATAACCATTCAATCACAACGCTAGCAATAAATTTTTAAAGAAGCTTTTTGCAGAAGACATTGCACAAAAAACTTGCAATCCATATATCAATAAATTACATTATACGTAAGTAATTAACTATAACGTAATTAACAATTTATATTAGCAAGGAGCAAATCATGTCAACGATTGACAGCACCCTCACCTCTTTTATCGATATCGCCACTGACTCTGACTTTTCTATTCATAATCTTCCTTATGGCATCTTTAGCGAGACCAAAGATGCTGCTGGTGATAACCAGTGTCGTGCAGGCGTTGCCATCGGTGAGCATGTACTTGATTTATCTGTATTAGAGACAGAAGGGTTATTAAGTTTGGATGGAGGTCCTTACTTCAACCAGCCTACTCTAAACGCTTTTATTGACTCTGGTCGAGACAATTGGACCAAGGCACGCAAGACTATTCAGACATTATTGTCTAACGACAATGACACCTTACGTGACAATGCAGACTTGCAAAAAAAGGCATTGATTAAACAAGCTGACGTCACCATGCATTTGCCAGTTCAGGTACCGGGCTTTACCGATTTTTACTCCTCAAAAGAGCATGCAACCAACGTTGGTACCATGTTCCGTGACCCAAATAATGCTCTGCTACCTAACTGGACCGAAATGCCAGTTGGCTATAACGGACGTGCCAGCACCGTCGTCGTCAGTGGGACTGATATCGTACGTCCATCAGGTCAGCTAAAGCCTAGCCCTGATGAGCGTCCTATTTTTTCTGCCTGTAAGCGTTTAGATTTTGAACTAGAAACAGCTTTTATCGTTGGTAAAGGCAATCATATCGGTCAGCCAATTGCCGTAGATGAGGCCGCTGATCATATCTTTGGCATGGTGCTACTTAATGACTGGTCAGCCCGAGATATTCAAAAGTGGGAATATGTACCTTTAGGTCCATTTAATGCCAAAACATTTGCTTCTGAGGTTTCCCCTTGGATTGTCACCATGGATGCATTAGCACCATTTAGCACGGCTTGTCCAACGCAAGAGCCAAAGCCACTGGCTTATCTAAATGAAAAAGCGAGCGACAACAGCTTTGATATCAACCTATCAGTCGAACTACTACCCAAAAATGCAGAAACAGCGACGGTCATTTGCGAGACCAATTTTAAATATATGTACTGGTCAATGGCACAGCAGCTTACCCACCACACAATCACTGGCTGCAAAGTAGACGTTGGTGACATGATGGGCTCAGGCACGATTTCAGGGCCAACACCTGACTCTTATGGCTCGATGCTGGAGATCGCTTGGAATGCTACCAAACCAGTCACGCTAGAAGGCGGCGAGACTCGCAGCTTTATCGAAGATGGTGACACCGTCATTATGAAAGGCTATAGCGAAAAAGATGGCATACGTGTTGGCTTTGGTGAAGTGCGCGGCAAAGTACTACCAGCGCTTAGCTTTGATTTTGATAAATAGTATTTCAGAAATAACACATACAGAGAAATAGCAAAATAGGCGTGAAAATTCTCATGCAGGCTGGTAGGAAGACAAACACGTTCACCTGCTCATCGTTATGTGAATAAAGCCAAATGAGTGACACGCCTTATCAAAAGGATATTGATATGAGCTTTCAAATTGAGAGAATCCATCATGTGGCTTATCGCTGCAAAGATGCCAAAGAAACCGTCGAATGGTACAAAAAAAATCTAAACATGGATTTTATTTTGGCCTTCGCAGAAGACCATGTGCCTTCGACTAAAGCCTTTGATCCCTATATGCACGTTTTTTTGGACGCTGGCAACGGTAATGTCTTAGCATTTTTTGAAGTACCCAACCAACCTGAGATGGGCTTTGATCCAAATACCCCAAGCTGGGTGCAGCATTTAGCACTAAAGGTTAAAGATCGTGACGAGCTAATCGTTGCCAAAGAGCATTTAGAAAATGCAGGCATCGATGTCATTGGCGTGACCAATCACGGTATATTCCACTCTATTTACTTCTTTGATCCCAATGGTCATCGTCTAGAGTTAACCTATGACGATCCCACCTCAGAAGATAAAGTCTCGATGATTACGGATACCATCAAGCAAGATATGCTAGACGAATGGTCTCGTACCAAACGCGCCCCAGCACATACTCAGTTTTTGCATAGTGATGAGTTGGCCGAAGCACGCGAAGTTGCTCCTGTCGGTGAATAACTAATTTTTCACTCCGTTTACTGTCTTTTTATCTGATAAATCAACCAACGCTTTGTACCTAAGTGTACTGATTGACGACTCGACCTATGCATTAGGTATCAATAAGTAGTAAACAATATCTCCCCATCATGAAAGGACTCTATGATGAAAATAAGAACCCCTTTAGGAATACTCTTAGCCGCCTCGATTGCGATAACTGGCTGCTCCAATAACGACCAAGCAGCAGGCACGTCTATAGATGCAGGTGAAGTGACAACGTTACGGTTCTCTCATTTTATGACCGCCACTGACAATATAAACACCGAAGCATTAGAGCCATGGGCAAAGAAAATTGAAGCAGACTCAAAAGGCCGCTTAAAGGTTGAGATTTACCCTTCTGCGACACTTAGCAAACCAGGCGCTACCTATGACGCTACTGCGAAAGGTAGCGTGGATATTGGTATGCAAGCACAAGGATATACAGCAGGGCGATTCCCTTTGACTCAAATTGTAGAGCTGCCAGGTATCACACATACCGCACAGCAGCAGAGCTGTATACTTCATAAACTATATGATGAGGATGTCATTAAAGACGAGTATGCAGACACTCACTTGCTCGCTTTAATAGGGACTGGACAAGGCGCGCTTCATACGGTTGATAAACCGATTCGCACGCCAGCTGATATGAAGGGTCTGCGTATTCGTCAGCCTTCTGCGGTTGCAAGCCACATTATCGAAGCGACTGGTGCTGCACCTGTCGGCATGCCTGCCAGTGATACTTATACCTCTCTACAGCGCGGTGTCATTGACGGGCTTAGCTTTACTTGGCAGCCCATTCAAGCCTTTCGCCTTGATGAGCTAATTAATACGCACACCAACATCCCTTTTTATAACTCCACCTTTGTGATTAGCATGAACAAAGAGAAATATAATAGTTTGCCTGATGACCTTAAAAAAGTAATCGATGACAATTCTGGCGCAGAGCTGGCAGCACATATCTCTAAAGTATTTGACGTCAGCAATGCCAAAGCAATGGCGGCTGCCAAAGAGAAAGGCGATATTATGATTGATATTCCTGATCCACTTAATGATCCAGATTGGAAAGGCCCATTAATGGAAGGCTCTCAGCATTACCTTGATGAAGTGAATGCAAATGGTCTAGATGCTGATAACGTATACGAAGAAGCAAAAGCGGCTAGTAGCACCTGTATGGTCTAAAGGGTACCTATCAGATGACTATGGCGTGAATTGAAGCCACGCACTAGCTTATAGCACCAAATACTGGCTAAGCAATTTGATAACGCTGCGCTATCGCCAGTATGTTCTCAACCACGTTATGTTGCTCGCTTATTGGCAATTGCTCTGTCGTTCCAATGATAGTGATAGCGTATTCTAACGATAAATTTTCGCTAGTAGTTTTATCACTACTCGTTGGTGGGTTAACAGCGCTACTGGCAAGCTGTGGCAATATCACAGGTATCGTAATGGCATTAATACCCATGAGCATATCGCCAGTCACTACTGCATAACCCTGAGTACGAATTTTTGCTTGTAATTGAGCAAAATCCTGCCACTTCTTGTTCATATCTGCGGCGGTATTACTCGTCTGCCATTCAGCTGTGACCAATGGCTGAATGACGGCATCAGGTTGATAACTGGCAAATAATTGTCCTGTAGCTGATGTCGTTAGAGGCATACGCGAGCCAATGCGAGTGATGATACTAATCGGACTGTTTGGCTCAACGGACTGAATAATAATTGGGCCTTCGCTAAACCATTTGGCTATTTGCACACCGCAGTTTAAGGTGTCTTTGATTTCATTAGCCACCTGAGTGAGACGTGCCAATAGATTGTTTTGGTTGAGTTCAGTATGTCCTAGTGATGCCAATGCATTGACTCTATCGCCAAGCCCATAGCGGCCATCATCGAGCTTACGCGCATAGTTCTTGCGGATGAGACTGACCAAGTAACGATGGGATTTTGCTGGATGCATTTGCATGGCTTCAGCGATATCTTTTAACATCATGGGCTCATTGCGATCGATTAGCACATCGAGTATCGACAGCCCAATCTCAAGCGACTGGACGCCACTTTGGTTTTTATTGGTAATAGAACTGTCTACAAGGGTTTTATCTGCTGGCATGATTTGCTCGATTCTGATGTACTTGGTTATTTTTTAATGATGGTTTACTTGTTAATAGTTTTTCGATAGCGGCTTGCTCGATCAAATATCAATGAGACACAGACCCTACTTCAGTAATATTTATCTTTATAAAAACACATCAACATAAGGACATGAATCATGATGACACTTTATGGCTACTTTCGTAGCAGTACCTCTTACCGTACTCGTATCGCTATGAACCTAAAAGGCTTAGATTACGATGATATCACGGTCAATTTGGCACAGGATGAACAGTTAGAATCTGCTTTCAAAGCGATTAATCCGCAAGGATTGGTGCCTGTCCTACAAGCTGATGATTTATTATTATATCAAAGTCCAGCTATCTTGGAGTGGTTAGAAGAGGTCTACCCTGAGCATCCATTATTGCCTGAGGATGCTGCTGGGCGTATGCAGGTACGAGCGCTAAGTGCCATGATTGGGTGCGACATCCACCCCATTAATAACCGCCGCATTTTACAGTACCTACGCAATGAGTTATCGGTAGATGAAGAATATGTGATTGCATGGTGCAATCGATGGATCAGTGAAGGATTTGCCGCTTTAGAGACACGATTGGCAGCGGATAAAAATCGCGGACTGTTCTGTTATGGAGACAGCCCGACTCTCGCAGATTGCTATTTAATCCCGCAAGTCTCTTCTGCTCGCCGCTTCAAAGTAGATTTGAGCGCGTACCCCAATATTGTCGCTATTAACACTCATTGTCGTACGCTACCAGTATTTGCAGATGCCGACCCTATGGTTCAGCCTGATGCACCAAAACGTGATGTTTAATTTTAGACAGTTTTTATAGGATACTTATCTTCTCGGTCAAATATTAAGTGACTTAAAGTAAATACTCAAAATTGATACTTAACATTTGGCTGAGCTTTGTTTTGCAATGAAACGCGCATCTATAATTATATAAATTACTTCTCCATTACTTATCTTTTTATCTGCTAGGTAGAACTATCTGGACTACTAACCCTTGAGTATCGTCTTGACGGTTATGAGCAATGATATATCCTTTATGCGCCATAACTACCGCATGGACAATAGCCAATCCAAGACCATAGCCGCCAGTATCACGGTGCCGAGCAATATCCAGCCGCACGAAGGGTTGAAAAATACGTTCTAGATCTTTGTCTGCAACACCGCCACCTTCGTCTGTTATATTAATCTGAACGGCTGGTACCTTATTGTCCATCTGTATTGCCTTTATTTCAGCAATCACTGTTGAACCCGCTGCCGTGTGCATAAAGGCATTGCGAATGACGTTTTCAAGTGCGCTATATAATTGCTCTGCATTTCCTTGAACTGTCCAAAATCCTTCCGAACCATCTAGCACTGAGGCTACAGGCGGTTTCCATTGCCAATGTACGTCTTTATGTTGAAACTCGAAGCAGACATCCTCTCCGATATTACTAATAATATCCGATATATCGACTGCCTCACTCTCCAAATTATCAACGGTATATCGCTGCATTTGTAGAGACTGAATATGGATAATCTGCTCAATTAGCTCATTCATCCTTGTAGACTCTTTGTCAATACGGTCTAAATAACGATTGGCATTGGGCGCAAAATCCCGAGTCAGTTCAGTCGCTACATCCAAACGAGCAAGTGGCGAACGCAGCTCATGTGAGATATCACTAAGCATTTGCTTGCGTGCCAGCTCGCTATCAACCAGCCTCGTCGATAGATGGGCAACGTCCTTTGCCAGTAGTCCTAGCTCATCCCCCCCCATCTTAGACAGTTCTGGGTTGGCTTGGTAATTACCATCAATCATACGATGTACTGTATTTTGTACACGGCCAATTCGCTTAGTCAGCGTACGACTGAGCCATATACAAACCAATACGCTAAAGATAACGATTAGTAGCAAACGTATCGGAAAATTACCTTGATGTAGCTCTACCACGTCTGAAAAACGCAATTGCGGACGCAACTGTATGATGATTGACTGACCATCAGGTAACTCAACAGACATATCGGCCAGTTCAGGACGAGTATTGATATCAACTTCTGCTGCACTACTTGCTGTTTTTGGCTTTAGGAATTCTCGCCAAAAAGGCGGCTCATTTCTTGGTCTCTCATTATCATGTTCATGTAGTCTATTGTCAGCGTTGAGACTTTCCGTGCCATAAGAATGATCATCAACGCTAGGCGATCTAGGCGACACTGGTCGCATCGGTTGTATCGCATGATCCATTATTTGCCGACCAGTTTGCAACGGTCTTTGCGCACGATCGTCTTTGTCACGATAACGCGGGAATATGATAGCGCCTCGCTCATCATAAACTCTGATTTGATTCATCAACTGGCGGTCTTGACGATACATCTGCCTTACAGACTCTACATCACCAGCCCGTAACGACGCGACCATCTCTTCACGCTTTATCAATAGGCTATCGATTTGTATATCCATACGAGAAATCAGATCTTTTTCAACCAACCAGCGCTCTACTACGATAGACAATACAGAGGTAATTAAAATCGTCAATAGTAGACTCAGAAACAGACGCCAAAATAGAGTAATTCTCACCTTAAACTTAGGTGCTTTTTTGAGGGTCTGCTCAGAATCTTTCATCGATATGTTCGTCATTACAGTACCAGTTGATAACCTTTTCCGCGCACCGCTTTTATTGGCTCATCGTGAAAAGATTGAAGTTTTTTGCGTAAGCGAGATACATGCACATCAAGGCTACGATCAAATGGCTGCAACTCACGCTGCAAGACATTTTCTGACAGCCATGCCTTACTCACCACCTCCCCTTTCTGTCTGAGTAAGGCCACGAGCAGATCAAACTCAGTACCAGTAACTTGTAACGGCACCCCATCTATCTGACAGGCACGTTGGTTTTGATCAAGATGCAAACGACTCTCTGGCAATGGAGTATGCTCTGATGCGGTCGTATTAGTCCGTTTAATCACTGCATTGATACGCGCCAGCAGCTCTCTAGGGTTACAAGGTTTGGTGATATAGTCATCAGCACCAAGCTCTAGACCAATGATACGGTCAATCTCTTCCCCTTTTGCCGTCAGCATAATGACAGGAATATCGATGATGTTTGGTAATTGACGCAGGACACTCAGCCCATCCAGTTTCGGCATCATAATATCGAGCACGAGTAAATCATAGACCGTATCTTCGTGTGCCAATGCTTTGAGTCGTTGTATGACTGCTGCGCCATCATGCACGCAGTCGCAACGAATGCCGTGATTGTCCAAATACTCTTGCAATAACTGGGTTAGCTCTTCATCGTCATCACCTATCAGAATGTTTGGCATGCTTTGCTCCTTTAATTTTTATTTATCTCTATTCAGCCCAATTGATGTATAGCAATCATAATATAAGAAAACCGTATACAAGTGACGCTGTGATGTGGTCAACAAATCGACGTAATAATATCTTATTATTAGTAGACTGTAGTTAACCACATTATCAGGCAAGCACTTGTCAATTTACCGAAAACGTTACTTTTCTTAATACTTCATAAATGTTCGTAACCTTCAACTGTCGTAATATACTTCTATCAACTGCAAGTAGTGCATATCTAAGATGACTGATCGTAACGAGCGATAACGTTCAGCAGATGATACTTGCTAGATAAAAATTTAGTGTTTATTAAATCAAACTCAATAGAATCAAGGATATTATGATGAAAAAATTACTATTAGGCTCAGTATTAGCAGCTTCTAGCATATTGACAGTGACTGCTTGCACCAGCGTTAACGCAACTACTGATACATCACCAACGGCGCAAATGCAAAAGAATCACAAAGATGGCGCGATGAAAGGCCCGATGTCAAAACTGGATCTGACAGCGACACAGCAAGCGCAAATCAAAGCCATCATGCAAGACAAACGTAGCAATCACACTGCTAATCGTGCAAAGCATCAAGCAGAACGCGCGCAAATGGGTCAGCAGATAAAAGCGCTAACCAGTGCCAGTACTTTGAATACTGCTGCTTTGAACCGTTTGGCTGATCAACAAGCAGCAAAAGAAAAACAGCGCTTTATCGAGCGTGTACAGACACAACATGCCATCGCTCAAGTATTGACCGCTGAGCAACGTGCGAAGATGGAACAGATAAAATCAGAAAAACAAGAAAAAGGTCGCAAACATTCAAAAGATCGTAAAGGCCATGGCAAACAGCATCAAGGCATGAAAGACATGCAAGGTATGTAGATTGTCCTCTATAGGCTGATTGGTCGTAACCTTTATTTATCAAGCCTATTGCTTTACTACCTGTCACTCTACTAATAGAAAAAGCGCATCGTGTAAACGGTGCGCTTTTTTTGACTTAAACCTATGTGATTTAATAAATATGTAACTCAATAGATTGGTCGGTTATTCAACCGAACCAAAACTCTCTCTAACCATCGGCAACATGTTAAATACCATTTTACCTACTCCCGTGCCATTTCCATCTTGGTAATACTGCAGCAGCTCTGGAGCATACTTTCGTAAATCAATACTATTGCTAGCGTTAGGCGTCTGCACATCACTTGGCAGATTGGGGAATACCAGGTCTTTAGTGCTAATAGCGGAATACTGCTGTAACACATCTATTCTCATACCTTCTTTGTTGTTCGCTTCGCTAGTATTATCTAACTGACGACGTAAGTGCTCCCATTTTAGTTGACCACGTTTGTCAAACCCATACAGTTCCTGTACTTCTGTATTGGCAACGGTCTCACCTGTCGTTGCTTCTTCATTCATTTGGCCTTTTATCATAGCCAGTATTTTTTGCACAACAGACTTACTGGTAAATGCCTTTGGATTTTGAATCGACTCAAACGCTGTCATCGGTTCCGATTCTTGTACCAGCTCTGGATATTGTGCACTGATCCGACTGTAGAAAATCTGCATATATTTCTGTTGCGACGCTTGATAATCCTCAAAGCTTTGTACTCGGCGGATGATTTGAGCGCTTGGTAGCATAGCCGATAGCTGGTGCGCGGGCAGTTTTGGAGACAATGACGCAAGTGAGCTAGGGGCAACATAATTAAACTGGCTAACAGGGGCCGCGTCATAAGTTGCATCTAACGCTGCAAAGTGACTTTTTATCACCTCACCACCAAACCCTTTAGGCAACGTACCATCGTCAATAGCTATTTTTAACCACTTGTTTTGCCATTTTGTACCGAGCTTATCGTCTAATAATTCTGAGTTTAGAATCGCAAAATTATCTGCCCAGAGATAAATATCGCCGTTTTTAAAGTCTATATAAATAGGCTGATTGATACTGCTGTGATGGTTGCGTGCTTGATACTGCGCACTAGCGAGCATCGTAGCCTTGCCTGCCATCGGTTGGTAGATACCTTGAGAATCGATAGAAAGCGGCTTTAATAAATACTCATCTAATAACTGTGCCTTCTTTTTATCTAGCGGTCTTTGTGTATCCTCATAATTATCGAATAACGCTTGATAATCTGGTGCTACTTTTACATCGCTATCGTATTGATGGTCATCCCATGCTTGATAGGCATCTGCGCATTCAAGATACGACTTCTTTATACTGTCACGCTTAGTATCATAATCTGCCGCTAGAATATCTTTGTTTTGCTGTTCGGCTTGCAGAACTAAAGCAGCATACGCTTGGTCATGTGCTTCTTCGCAGTGTTCGCCCACATAGTCTGAAGCCGCCATTTTCTCAGTACTAGTATCAGCATCTATAAATTGTTGATTATTAACAATTTCAAGATTGCCATGGTAGCTAAGGGATTGACGACGCTGTTTTTGTAGTGCTGTCTCTAATGTTTTTTTAGCAACGCTAGGTACTTGTTTTACAGCTACTGCGTTAGATTGGCCCAAGTTGGTAGACTGGCAACCTGTTAACAACAGTGCCCCTGTCAAAAATGCGCTGGTTATCAGCAGATTGCTTTTATTCTTCAACGGCAGACGTTGTGCAATGGCATGATGTACTGTTTTCATTTTTTATCCTTAATAGGTATGAGCGTAAATGCAATGAGATGATGTCTTTCGATTTCTATTTTTCAGTCATATCATTTTGAGCATCGTCAACTTGGTTCTCATCGACAGCATCTGCGCTATTGTCATTAGCGTTGCCATACTCATCATTACTATACTCATCACTGTCATAAGCGTCCTCGACACCGCTATCTTGATAGTCGTAGCGTGCATAACGAGCCGTTTGTAATCTGTCTTTTTGTGCGCGCTGCGTTGCTATCCATGCATTGCCATCAATAGGAGGCGTAGCGTCTGGACCAAAAGACTCTGTAAGCAATGGTGTCAAGGCATTATGATTGAAGCTGGCTTTGTCGTAACGCACTTGGTTTAGCACAGTTGTGGTCGACCCCATCAAATCACCACCTATATTGGCACGTTGCTGCTTGGCAAGCAGTCGATCTGAGCTGTCTAAGTAATAGTAGTTAACTTGATTAAATGAGATAGGACCGATAGCTTCGATAAGTTGCAATAGCGAACCAACATCCGCACTTTGATAGCCTTTATTGTATAACTGTACTTTAGCAAGTGCCTTCTTCAATGCAGCACCATCTGGATATTTTTCTGGATTGGCATCTACATATTCTTGCAGTGATTTCGTGACATACTTGAGCGTCTTTCCGATCATTTCACCGCTTTGTTGACTACCAAAATACACTTTCACTGCTCGGGTCGCACCGACTTCTTTAGCAAATGCATCACTACTGATATCGACTGCGCTAAAATGCTCAGGCGCGAGCTCAGCCATGCTGCTCTGTATAGCGTTAATCACCGCATCGTAGAGTACAGCTGGTGGCAACTGTGCCGTGACGCTGTCAGGCAAACCAAAGCTCACCGTATGTGAAGCCATCTGTGATGGTAATGGCGTATTCTCAGGATAAACGAACGCAACGATCGGCATGATGGCCGATGGATCAACGACGACATTGCTATTATTAAAATCAAATGCTAACGGTATCTGTATTGATGAGCTAATCGTTGGTGTGGCATAGTCGTAGCTATAGACACTTTGTATTTGGCGCTGCTTCGGACGGTATTGACTGACACTATTAAATGTTAAATGCTCATACTGATAAGCATTTTTTGCGGCTATCTGCTCAGGCGTACGGTGGAACATATCCAGTATATTGCTAACCATGCCTTTAGGTGACATTGGTAGGCTGCCACGATTTACTGGCTCTGTCTTAGCTTGCTGTTTTGCCATTTGCATGGCTTCATATTTTTCAGCCATTGTCTTTGGACTTAAATCCGACATCCCTGAGAGCATACCTTCAGAATTTCTGCTGTACTCATCATAGTCATCACTACTGTAATCATCGCTACTATAGTCATCACTATCATAATCTGCTATATCGTATGCGTACTCGTTATCACTGGTGGCATCACTGCTCGTAGGCTCATTCTCTCCTGCTTCAGCCAATATAGCAGCAATAGCTCTTCTTTCTGCTTCAGATTCTGTTCTAGACTTATCATAGTCACTAGGATAGTCAGACTCTATCGAGCCCTCATCATAATCGTTATAGTCATCATTGTATGGCTCATCATCACTTCTACTATATGCACTTTCAGGCTGATATGCATAGGTCTCTATAATCGTTCTAAGCAAACTACTCGAGCCTGCATCGATACTATCGGTATCGATAAATGGTGCTGAGCGATAATTGGCTGTGGCGACTGCGACATGCTCGGTGGCTAAGTGCTGACGAACGGCTGCAAGCAGGTGTGATTTGGCTTGATTTTCAGTATTTGGGTATTTTTCTTGATCAAACAATTTCTCATAACGCGCGGCCTGTGCGTTTTGACTGGCAGTAAAGGCTTGACCTTGATTCTGTGCGGCATCTGCAACACTAAAGTCTATCATGGTACTAGAACTTGAGGACGAGCTGGCTGGAGTTGATTGGCAACCTGCAAGCACAAGCGACGCACTACCAACCAGCAAAGCAATAGACGTCAATTTACCAGTTTGACATAGGTAACCATTGTTGTTTTTAATATTATTGTTTTTATGGTTATGATCAGACAAATCAGCAAGCGTAGTCTCAGAGTGGCGCTGTCGATTGCAGTTATTAATATGGTGTGATGACATAGGAATCTCTTTGTATAAATAGACTGTCGGCAATGAGTGTACATTAGTACCGTTATTTATATCACAAGACGTTACTATTTAGTAATATTAGCGAATATTTTTAAAGAACCTCTTTATTTATAGATAATGCTATCTATACAAAAGCTATCTTATGATTCGCTTCGTATATTTGAAATATAGCTGATAAAGCTAAGCGCTATAAAAGCGTACACCACAAAAGATAATAAACAACTTTCTACTATTTCATATTTTCGTTACTATTTAGGCTTACCTACTTCTTAGCTCTATTCTTTCCACTCGCGTAAAAAGGACTTTGCGATGTCACAGTTATTATACCGCCACCGTCGAACCGCTCAGCAACGTAAACCAAAAATTAATACTCTATTCAAATCTAGTGTATTACTCATTACCAGTACGCTGTTGCTATCTATATCCGCACACGCTGTAGAGCCATCAGACTCAACAAGTAACGCGACGGTCAATAACACAGCCATTAATACCAGTGCAATAAACTTGGCCATTATGGCTGATAGTCCAACGGTACTGTCTGAAACCAAGCGCATCACGCGAGCGAAGACCGATACACTTAGCACCGCATCGAACAATGCTAATACCGCCAATATTGCTAATAGCGACCAAGCTATTTACTCTGAAGATGCTATTCATCATCCAGTTTGGGCAAAGAACGGCATGGTCGCTACCCAAGAAGCGCTGGCATCCGACATCGGCCTGCAGATTCTAAAGGACGGTGGTAATGCAGTGGATGCTGGCGTTGCGGTGGGTTTTGCCCTAGCTGTAACCTTGCCGCGTGCGGGTAATATCGGTGGTGGCGGTTTTATGATGATTTATGATGCCAAGCAAGGAAAAACGGTGGCGCTTGATTACCGTGAAAAAGCACCAAGTAGCGCCTCACGCGATATGTACCTTGATAAAGAAGGCAATGCTGTTAGCGATTTATCTCGTTATCATGGCTTAGCCGTTGGTGTGCCAGGGACGGTAGCAGGACTCCTAAAAGCATTAGAAGAGCATGGTACGATGAGCCGCGAGCAAGTCATGGCACCAGCGATAGCACTGGCTGAAGACGGTATAGAAGTCACCGCTGGCTTGTCAGAGTCACTCACTGCGTTGAGCGATCGCTTGCAGAAATGGCCAAGTACCAAAAAAGTGTTTTTTAAACCAGACGGCAGTGCCTATCAGCCAGGCGAACGTTTAAAACAACCTGAGCTTGCGCATTCGCTAAAACTAATTGCCGCACAAGGGGCTGATGGGTTTTATAAGGGTGAAACGGCTCAAAAGCTGGTCAAAGCAGTCAATGAAGCAGGCGGTAGCATGAGCCTGCAAGACTTAGCCGATTACGATGCCATCGCTCGCAAACCTGTCAAAGGTGACTATCGTGGCTATGAGATTGTCTCTATGCCGCCGCCCTCTTCTGGTGGTATTCACATCGTGCAGATTTTAAATATTTTAGAAGGCTATCCGCTCAAAGACTACGGTCAAAACAGCGCACAGACTATTCATTTAATGGCGGAAGCGATGCAATTGGCGTATGCAGATCGTGCTGAATATTTAGGTGATTCTGACTTTATTAACGTGCCTGACAGCGGCTTAACGTCACAAGCCTATGCGGATAAACTGCGTACATTGATTAACCCCAGCAAAGCCACGCCAGCAGCAACTATCAAAGCGAACAATCCTCTGCCGTACGAGAGTGATCAAACCACGCACTTCTCTATTGTCGATAAAGAAGGCAATGCCATAGCTAATACTTATACGTTGAACTTCTCTTATGGCACAGGCCTCGTTGCGGATGGTACAGGCATTTTGCTTAATAATGAAATGGATGATTTCTCTGCCAAACCCGGCGTACCCAATGGCTATGGTTTGCTTGGTGGCGATGCCAATGCTGTGGAAGCCAATAAGCGCCCACTATCCTCTATGAGTCCAACGTTTGTATTCAAAGACAGCAAACCCTATATCGTCACTGGTAGCCCAGGTGGTAGCCGTATCATCACGACCGTCACTCAAATCATCTCCAACGTCATCGACCATGATATGAATATCGCTGAGGCAACACATGCGCCGCGTATTCACGATCAATGGCTACCTGATGAAATTCGAGTGGAAAAAGCACTGAATATAGACACAGTGAAAAAGCTCGAATCGATGGGTCATACCGTCAGTCCAAAATCTGCGATGGGCTCCACACAATCTATCATGCTCACACCAAATGGTATTTATGGGTCTTCTGACCCCCGCATTGTCGATGCAGCGGTTGTTGGTTACTAAATAAACTGACTTTAATTATCAATAACATAGCCCTCTATACTTTGTTGTATTGAGGGCTTTTTGACGTTATCTATAACCTAATTCGCATGAGATGATGACTTAACTCACTTAGATTAAACCCTTTGAACCAGTGGCTGTCTGCGGCAAATAATGCTATTATTGACGACCCCATTTAAAACGTATCAATATGGCTATCGAGGTCTTATCCGCCGCTAGATATCAGTATAATTGATTGATAATAATCAATTATTTTATCGGTAGCTTGTTCTTTTGATCGTACCAGTAAGAGTCTTCTATGGCATTTGTACACCTTGGTATTCACAGCGAATATTCCATCACCGATTCTATCGTACGTATCAAGCCGCTGGTAAAAGCGGCTGCAGCTGATAATCAGCGCGCGTTGGCATTGACCGATTTGTCCAACTTATATGCCACGGTGAAGTTTTATCGTGCCTGCTTAGGTGCTGGCATCAAACCTATTATTGGTAGTGACGTCATCATGGATAGTGAGGACACACGCCTCACCCTACTTGCAATGAATAACGAAGGGTATCAAAACATTACCCGTATCGTATCGCTTGGGTTTACCGAAGGCCGCGCTGACCCTGCCAATCATGGTACGCCAGTTATCAAGCGTCATCATATCTTAGAGCATGCTGCAGGTGTGATTGTGCTACTCACGGAGAAGTCAGACGTGGGTCAAGCATTGGTCGGCTCGATGCCAGAAAAAGCCGATGAACTACTCACAGAATGGCAAGCAAAGTTTGACGACCGCTTGTACTTTGCGATTAAGCGTACCAATCGTTCAGGCGAAGATGCTTTTATTAGAGCAGCTATTCATTCAGGTGCCAAACATAACATTCCTATCATTGCGCATAACGATGTGCGTTTCTTAGAGCAAGATGACTTTGATGCCCATGAAGCCCGTGTTTGTATTGCGGGCTCTTATGTCCTTGCTGACCCGAACCGTCCGCAGACTTACTCAGATGAGCAATATCTAAAAACTCAAGAACAAATGGCCCAGCTATTTTCTGATATCCCGCAAGTCATTGACAACACCTTGCGCTTGGCAACCCGCTGCAATGTGACTTTGACGCTCGGTATTAATGTCCTACCTGATTTTCCTGTGCCTGAAGGCGAAACGATTGAGACGTTCTTTCGCGCAGAGTCGCAGCGCGGTCTTGAACATCGCTTAGATAAGCTCTTTCCAGTGGAATCACGTACTGATAACTGGAGCGATTTTCGCCAAAGATACGATGAGCGCCTAGAGTATGAGTTGGATATTATTTTATCCATGGGCTTTCCGGGTTACTTCCTAATCGTTATGGACTTCATCCGCTGGGCAAAAGCCAACGGTGTGCCTGTTGGACCTGGACGTGGTTCTGGTGCGGGTTCATTGGTTGCATACGCGCTAAACATCACCGATCTTGATCCGATTCATTACGACCTGTTATTCGAGCGCTTCTTGAATCCAGAGCGGGTATCCATGCCCGATTTCGATATCGACTTTTGTATTGAAGGTCGTGATCGTGTCATTGATTATGTCGCGCAAACCTATGGCCGTGATGCTGTATCACAGATTATCACCTTTGGTACCATGGCAGCGAAAGCGGTCGTGCGAGATGTAGCGCGCGTACAAAGCAAATCGTACTTTTTGGCCAATAAAATATCTAAGTTAATTCCAAAAACCCCTGGTATTACCTTGAGCCAAGCACTTGAGCAGGAACCTCAGCTCAAAGACTTGATCTCTAATCCTGATAATATGGATTATGAAGATGCCATTGAGATTTGGGAGATGGCGATTAAACTTGAAGGCGTTTGCCGAAATGTCGGCAAGCATGCAGGCGGCGTATTGATTGCGCCGCACAAAATCACGGACTTTAGCGCTATTTATTGTGATGACGAAGGTCACCGTGTCAGCCAGTTTGATAAAGATGATGTCGAAGCAGTTGGCTTGGTAAAGTTTGACTTTTTGGGTCTACGTAACTTAACCGTCATTGATGCTGCTGTTGAAAACATCAATTTACGCCGTGCAAAAGAAAACGTACCTGCCTTAGTTTTAGAAGACTTGCCATTAGATGACAGCAAAGCCTATAAGCTACTACAAGACGCCAAAACCACTGCCGTTTTTCAGCTAGAAAGTATGGGCATGAAAAAGTATCTTGCCAAACTGCAACCAACCAATATCGAGGACGTCATCGCCATGTGTGCGCTGTATCGTCCCGGCCCACTCGATGCAGGCATGGTAGAGATGTATATTGACCGTAAGCATGGTCGCGAAGAAGTCATCTATGACCACCCTAATCTTGAGCCGATTTTAGAAAACACCAATGGCGTTATTGTCTATCAAGAACAGGTCATGCAAATCTCACAGGTGATGGCAGGCTATAGTTTGGGCGGTGCTGACATGCTACGCCGCGCTATGGGTAAAAAGAAACCTGAAGAGATGGCAAAGCAGCGCGATATTTTTGTCACTGGTGCAACCTCACAAGGTATTGATGAAGTCACATCAGGCGGCGTGTTTGACTTGATGGAGAAATTTGCAGGTTATGGTTTTAACCGCTCACATTCTGCGGCTTATGGCGTATTGGCTTATCAAACGGCTTATCTAAAACAGTACTACCCTGCCGAATTTATGGCGGCGGTCTTAACCTCTGATATGAACAACACCGACAACGTCGTGTTCTTTATCAATGACTGCCGTGAAAACTTTGGGCTAACCGTCGTCAATCCTTCGGTCAATCGCAGTGAATGGCATTTCGTCGCCGATACTCCGACCAATATCATCTATGGTCTTGGCGCTATCAAGGGCGTGGGTGAAGGTGCGGTAGAATCTATCGTCGATGCACGCCGACGCGAAGGACCGTTTAAAGACTTATATGACTTCTGCCGCCGCGTTGATATCAAAAAAGTCAATAAACGCACGCTTGAAGCACTGGTCAGCGCAGGCTGTTTTGATGATTTTGCCGCCACGCTACGCCCTGACTTGCCGGCTGATGAGGCTTACGAGATTCGCGGCGCGTTGATGAGTCAATTGCCAAGCGCGGTACAAGCCGCTGAACAAGACCGTCAAAACCGCGAAATCGGTATGATGGATTTGTTTGGTGAAATGGATGGTGTGGTCGCAGCACCGCCGTTGGTCATGACGCCAGAGCTCATTTGGGGTGATAAACACCGCCTAAAAGCTGAAAAAAACACATTAGGGTTGTACTTAACGGGACATCCAATCAATGAGTATTTGGATGAATTGAAACGTTACACCTCTGGTGCACGTCTCGACAAGTTAACTGATACTGGCTATAACGGCAGCTGCTATTTCTCAGGGCTTATCATAGATATTGCCAACTTTGGTAATCGCAACGTGATTACTTTGGATGATGGCACATCAAGACTCGAGGTTAGTTGCTATGCTGAGCGCTTTAATCGTGTCAAAGAGCAATTAAAAATCGATGAAGTCGTCATCATCAAAGGCAGTATACGAGAGCGTGACGGGCGTTTGTTCGCACGTCTTGATAGTGCTATGAGCATGGTAGATGCCAGATTACGTTGGCTCAAAAAAATCAGTATCAAAGTTCACGGTAGTGATATTAATTTGCTCACACGACTACAACCCCTACTCAAATCGGCCCAAGCTGACATCATTCCCGAGCCGCGTCTGGCCTATAACCAAGAGCAAGACGAGCAAGGTAGCAACGGTAACAATACCTACGACCCTGCAATGGGTGGCAGCTTGTATGATGAAAACGGCAATGATTTACTGGCGTTAGAGAGCGACATGAACCATGACGCAGCCAATCAAAATGGCATGTCAGCCAGCTATGCTAATAATGCTCTAAGTAATACTGACGCCTCTATCAATGATAATTGTCTGCCACTTGGAATCAGCATTTATGAGGTCTACGGTATCGCAAATGTCGGACTGTCTGAGCACTGGCGCGTTTACCCAAATGATGACAACCTGCAGGCATTAAAAACTTTGGTTAGTGAAGAGAACTTACATTTCCATTACAGCTAAGACGTACATTACGTTTTAAAAATTCATTATAGTAATCTTATTGCTTTAACTTTTATAAATTGGACAACCACCATGGATAACACGACAAATAATAATACGCTCGGACAAACTGATGAAGAAATTATCAATCATGAACAGTTCGAGGACATGCGTGACCTGCTTGAAGAGGACTTTGTTGATTTGATACAAGTGTATTTCACTGATAGTCAGCAAAGAGTTTCAGCGCTACGAGTTGCCCATCAAAAAGACGATAATGCCAATGGCTTTGAAACTGCTCATGCTTTAAAAGGTGCTAGCGCCAACTTGGGTGCGACTCAATTAGTTCGTCTTAGCAGTCAGTTACAAGAGTATTGCCGTGAGCGCCGTATCGATGAGCAAGCCGTTCTTATCGAAGAGATTGCCATTGCATTACACCGTGCTGAACAAGAAATCAATCAAAGACTGGGACAATAATGAATAACGACGCTTCATTAGCAGTATCATCACATGCCCACACCGCAAGCGACTACCTTGATTGCCTGCAAGTGGTCATGGTCAATACGACTTTGCCCGCTAATATTGGTTCAGCTGCCCGTGCGATGCATACGATGGGTTTATCACGTTTGACAGTTGTCGACCCCAAATTACCGATTGATGAAACCAGTGTGTCTCATGCAGCAGGTGGCAATGATCTGTTATCGTCCGCTTTAATTACACCGACTTTAGAGGCTGCTATCTCAGACTGTCAATTGGTATTTGCCGCCAGCAGTCGAAGCCGTCACTTACCTCGCCCTGTCGTAACACCTACGCAAGCCGCTAAGATTATGTTTGACTTTATCGATGCACAGACGGCTTTAAGTACAGACGATGGTAATGTTGATAACTCATCTGCCGTTACTTCTAACAAACCAAATATCGCTATCTTATTTGGACGTGAAGACCGTGGATTGACCAATGAAGAATTGGCTTATGCCGATTATCATATTCAAATCGATGCCAATCCTGCTTACCCTGTATTAAATGTTGCATCAGCCGTGCAAGTCATCGCTAGCTTTATCTTTGCTTATGTTCAAACACATACTCAGACAGTGGATAGTTTAGATTCGGATACAAGCACAGACGTCCAATCGACAATCAATGTGAATTTGCGTCAGCAATGGGATGAGCCTGCTATTAATCAGCAGCAGCTGCAACAGCTGACTCAGCGTACTACTGACCTTATGGTACAGCGAGGTTTAGCAAATAGCGAACATCTAAAATCATTGCCATCACGCTTGTCCAGACTTGGGTCACGCCTACAGCTTGATCAAAAAGAATATCAGCTATTAAGCGCTTTGATTGCAAAACTATTAAAAGACTGAAATAAGTAATAGTTTGTTTGACAGCTTTTTACTATATTTTGCCGTATAAAGCTGTTATAACTTGCAGAAGCTTAGCGAAAATATATATTCCTGATTATCTAAATTTTACGACTATAGATTATAGGTATCGCTGTTTTCGCAACGACACTCTACCGACGAATAAATAGGACGCTTTATGTCATTGCCATCCAAATTATTCAAATCACTTATTACTATTAAGAACGATTTGAAAGAAGATATTGATGCAGTATTTACCCGAGATCCTGCGGCACGTAATAGTCTAGAAGTCGTCCTAACTTATCCAGGCATTCATGCGCTTGTTTTGCATCGCGGTGCGCACTGTCTTTGGAACAATGAACAAAAACTAGCCGCTCGCGTGGTCTCTTACGGCTCACGTATCATGACAGGTATCGAGATTCATCCTGCGGCTAAGATTGGTAAGCGCTTTTTTATCGATCATGGTGTCGGCGTCGTTATCGGTGAGACCGCTGAAATTGGTAACGATGTTACCTTATATCACGGTGTCACTTTAGGCGGTGTGTCTTGGAATAATGGCAAACGTCATCCAACGCTAGAAGACGGTGTGACAGTTGGTGCTGGTGCAAAAGTACTAGGGCCATTCACGGTCGGTAAAAATGCTAAAATCGGCTCAAATGCCGTAGTGGTCAAACCTGTGCCAGCCGGTGCTACGATGGTCGGTAATGCGGCACGCATGATCTCAGATTATCACGATGAAAAAGGCAATCCAATCGCGACAAAAGTACAAGACACTAAGCAACAAGAGAAAGTTGACCACGCTGGCGAGAATAAAGATCAGAACAAGAATACTACCTCTACTACAAAACGCACCAATACCTTCCGTGCTTACGGTATCGACCCTTATTCACAAGATCCTGTCGCAGAAGCCTTTTCTAAAATGCTCGAACACATTCAGCAATCAGAGAATCGCCTCGATCAATTGCAGTCAGCGATGTGCGATATTGATCCTAATTTTTGCAAAAAGGAATACGATAAACTTTGTCTAGAGGATTTGGATGTGATTGGTCGTGCTGATATGAATGAGGAAGATAGCGAGCAAAAGTAAGTACTAGAATTTTAGTAAAAAAAACAAAACTAAGAGAAGTACAATATATTGTATTTCCCTTAGTTTTATCTACCACAAAAATATCGGTTAAAATAAACAACTTTATTAACTATCCACCTATTGCTTAACTTTCGCTTAAATATCATTTAAATGCCAAAGAATTAGATTCAGTCAGCTCTTCGACTCCTGCTTCCTCGTGCGCTTTAAACGGATAACGATCTGCCATTATTATCCAATCAGATATTAGTTTGGATATGAACTTTTTGCTTAGGCTATTTTCCATATTGACCAACCTAATCATCAGAATATCAACATCCATCGTCACTCGTCTCACTTGATTCGGCTCAGTCTGTCGACATCTATTACAGTCCCCTTCAAGGGTTTTAAATGTTTGCTGTAGTTGCTGTAGGCTCATTGGGGTGTTCAGTGTTAAATGGACACACTGATTGGTATAGTCAGGCTTTGGCTGTACCATGGTCGCCGTAAAGTCGGGATTTTGAAACGCTGTAGACAATCGTATACTACCTAACGCTGCCAAGCTCTTGCGAGCAAGCGGTAAATATTTTTCGGCTTGATAATTGCTACCTAGCGCTAATACAACCTCTACCACAGGCTGCGTTTGCACAGTCTCAGGTGCGCATTGTGTCAGTGTTCCCAAATCTGACTCAACTGATATTTTATGCATCATTAGCTTGGCTATCATTAGCTTCTTTGGCAGCTAGCTCGTTGGTTGATGCTGGCGCATAGCGCGTTATTTGCACTCCTACTGCATCGGCTTGAGCAATGGCAGTAGGCTTAGCAACGCTTAAAGTGATTTTTTGACAGGCATATTTTGCAAAAATTTTGTCAATGACCTGACCAGCTAAATGCTCAAGCAGCTTTGCTTGTATCTCTTTGCACCACTTACTCACATCATCGCAGACTTCTTTGTAGCTCAGTGCATCGCTGACATCATCTGATATAGCAGCAGCGCTGATGTCCGTCTCCAGCGCGATGTCTATGAGTAACGGCTGAGTAATGGCTCGCTCCCAATCAAACACCCCTATCACTGCATCAACTTTTAGACCTTTTATAAAAACTACGTCAGATTGAGTATGAAGCATGCTTTCATCCTTGTTTGCTAATTTTTTATTCACATTTCTAATGTTTATTTAACCGACTGTAGAGCTTCTTCACGTTGGCGCGCCGCCTTCAACACTTTACTCGGACGATGTCGCCATAAGTCAATACTGAATAATAGCAGACCTAGCCAAATCAGGCCAAAGACTGCCAAACGATGTAAGTCAAATGGTTCTTTATAATAAAATACTGCCAAGAAGAAAATAAATGTCGGCGTCAGATAGTTCATAAAGCTCAGAATACTATAAGCAACGAGCTTAGTAGACTTATTAAATAACAAAAGCGGTATTAGCGTAATTGGGCCTGCAATCATAAGTAGCCAAATATTTGAGCTAAACCAAAAGCTCAACTGGCTACTGACCACATCCGATTGCCAAAACCACCAAAGAAAGATAGGAACGAGCATGGTAGTTTCGACAAACATCGCATCAACAGGTGTGAGCGGCGTTTGGCGCTGAATCGTACCATAAGTACTGAAACTAAAGGCTAGCACAAGCGATAACCACGGTAGACTACCTATCATCACCACTTGAATGACCACAGATAACAGTGCAAAACCGATTGCGACCCACTGCAAGCGTCGCAATCGCTCTTTGAACAAAATCATCGATAGTGCAACACCAACGAGCGGGCCAATAAAGTAGCCCAAACTTGCCTCAAGGATACGGTCATGATTGACCGCCCATACGTAAGTAAGCCAGTTAGTCGCAATGATAATACCTGATATAAAAGTTAATGCGATCCATCTTGGATTCTGCTTCAGCGTATTTATCCATTGCCAGCGTTTGGTCGCGACTACTACGATGAGCAAACACGCAAACGTCCAAATAATACGATGACCGATAACTTCTGTCGCGTTATAAGCAGCCAATTGCTTGAAATAAAGAGGAAAAGCGCCCCAAATACAGAAAGCGATAAGTGCAGTAATAATACCGCTTCTCGTCGTTTTGATGGGAACTACGGGTTTTTTGACAACATTTTGGGTGGTCATAATACAATACAACGTGTTAGAGCAAAGCGCACTCTCACCTAATTCTGATTATTATTGTCGATTGAATAGTGAGAGTGCAGGGTTACTACAGTGAGATTATAAGGTAAAAAGCAATGTACTCATGCCAATAGTGACACGAGTACATTGCTAACAATGTTAGATTAAATCTTTGAGCGTTAATGGTGGATTAGTGACTTATTCAGCACCAGCATCCACTTGAATAGACATACCGATTTGATTAGCAAGTTCAGCAAATCCTGGGAAGCTAGTATTAACCGTTTCAACCCCTTCGATAGTGATTTGCTTAGACGCACGCAGACTGGCTACAGAGAAGCTCATCGCAATACGATGATCATGATGCGAGATAATATGACCGCCACCAAATACAGGCTGACTATTATTTATGTCGCCATTCTCAGTAGCAGCGCCTTTGCCTTCAATAATCAAACCATCATCAGTAACAGTACAATCAATACCAAGCGTATGCAACCCTTCCGCCATCACAGCAATACGGTCTGATTCTTTAACACGCAACTCCTTGGCACCAGTTAACACTGTACGGCCTTTCGCACAACTAGCCGCGATGAATAGCACAGGAAACTCATCGATTGCCAGTGGTACGAGATACTCTGGTATCTCAATACCGACTAGGTTTGAGCTGCGAATCGTAATATCAGCAACTGGTTCGCCGCCCACATGCGTCTCATTGCTTAGGCTAATATCCGCTTGCATCAGCTTCAAAATGTCAATAACACCAGTACGCGTAGGATTGATACCTACTTGCGTCAAGGTCAGCTCACTATTTTGACTGATGGCTGCTGCTGCCATAAAAAACGCTGCAGATGAAATATCAGCAGGGACAGCGATATCGCCGCCTGTCAATGTACCGCCACCAGTGACACTGATACGGTTGCCTTCTACGGTTACTGGATAACCAAAGGCCGATAACATACGCTCGGTGTGGTCACGGCTGACCTCAGGCTGTGTGACGGTTGTTGTCCCCTCGCTCCACAGTCCTGCTAGTAGTAAGCAAGACTTTACTTGAGCTGAAGCAACTGGCATATCATATTCAGTGCCTTGTAATGGCTTGCCAGCTGTATCACGACCAGTGATGCTAAGCGGTGCCGTACCACTATGACCAGTACTCTGTATAACCGCACCCATCGATCGTAGCGGTGCAGCAACACGCTCCATCGGGCGCTTATTTAAGCTCGTATCACCTGTCAACACGCTATCAAATGATTGTGCCGCCAAGATCCCAGATAGCAGACGCATACTGGTGCCAGAATTACCCATGTATAAAGGTGTTTTGCTAGGTTTAAGACCGTTCATTCCGACACCATGAATGGTTAACTTACCATTATCAGGACCTTCGATAGTCACACCCATATCACGGAATGCCTGCAGCGTCGCTAACGCATCTTCTCCTTCCAAAAACCCAGTAACGTTTGTCACGCCTGTGGCAAGACTGCCGAGCATAATGCTGCGATGCGAGATAGATTTGTCACCAGGAATCGCGATGGTGCCAGAAACAGTATTGCTAGGGGTAATATTATAAGAAGCTGACATGGCAGAGGTATCCGTATAAGGGGTGCTGGCTAACATATGGCCGAAATGTCGCCGTGCGGCTTGCGCGCGGCCCAAAAGTCCCATCAGGGCAGTTGAATCTTTATCAATAATAAGCTGGCGCATTGTTTGTAAATAGACACCATACTCATCAAGGGCGCTGACAATCGCGCTTTGGTTGGCAAAAAATATATCATGCCACATTTTAGGGTCACTGGCGGCGATACGCGTAAAATCGCGAAACCCACCAGCGGCATAACGAAACATATCTAAATTGTCATCATGGCTTGCCAATTGCTCAACCAAATTAAAGGCCAGCAGATGTGGCAAGTGACTGGTATGCGCCAATATACGATCATGGTGCTCAGCATCCATTGACATGACATTTGCGCCTACTGATTCCCACAACAATCGCAACTTCGCAATAGAAGTTGAACTGGTTGCCGGTAATTCACAGATAATAACGCTATGATTAACAAATAAACTGGCGCGGCGAGCATGATACCCTGAATTTTCAGCCCCAGCAATTGGATGCGCTGGCACTAATCCTGTCGGCAGCGAGCCGAACACCGCTTTAGCAGCATCAATGATATTGACCTTAGTACTACAGACATCCGTCATGATGCAATCACTGGCAAGCTGTCCGTTATCCATCGCTTGTTTGATATCCACAAACACTGTTTGGACCGCTTGGACTGGAACTGCAATGATAATCAAATCACTACCATCAATGACGTCCTTTAGATTTTCACTACCTGCATCTAGTAGACCATGCTCAATAGCTTCTGTAATACTTGGCGCATGTCTATCGACTGCTACCAGTCGCTCACTTAAGCCATTATCTTTAATGGCTTGAGCAAAACTGGCACCAATCAGCCCAAGTCCAATCACACAAACTTGTTTAAATATAGGCGGCGTAGTATTTAGAAACGATTGAAGTTTATTATTTTTCTGACTACTCACGGCTTTTCTCGTTGGAAACACTAAAACATGGGTAGAGCCAGTCTTAGTGTTATAAATTTTAATGGCTAATTAAGAACAGTTTTTAAATTAAGATCCACTTATGGATGCGTTTAGTCTTCAGTCAAAATAGAGCGTAAGGTATCAATCAAACGCAGATTGTCTTCAGCCACACCTACTGTGATACGCAGCCAGTTAGGCAATCCATAACCATCCAGCGGACGGACAATCACGCCTTGTTCAAGTAGCGCTTGATGGATAGAAGTAGCGGTGATGTCTTCCATCTCAACCTGTACCTCGACCATAATGAAATTGGCATGCGACTTCACAAAGCCCAGTCCTAGCGCGTCAAACTGCTTTTCTAGCCAGCGCATTTGCTCGTTATTTATTAGGCGAGTTTTTTCGATAAATTCTTGATCAGCCAGTGCAGCGGCAGCGGCGGCTAAACCAACACGGCTAACGTTAAATGGCTGACGAATGCGGTTTAGTAAATCCGCCACTGCCACCGAGCTTAGAGCATAACCTACGCGCAAACCTGCCAGCCCATAGGCTTTGGAAAAAGTGCGCACAATAATGACGTTGTCAAACTCGTCTAATAGCGCGCGATTATTACTCTCAGGACTATACTCAATATAAGCTTCATCTAGTACTACCAAGACTGAGCTTGGCACACTGGCAACAAACTGGCGCAGCTCTTTTTGCTCTAGCTGTGTACCCGTTGGATTGTTTGGATTGGCGATAAAGACAATTTTGGTGTTCGGATTGTCTTGCACCGCTTGGCTCATGGCTTTTAGGTTGTGACCAAAGCGTTGAGCAGGCACTTCGATATCTATCGCACCTTGCATCTTCGCTAGCATCGAATATACCACAAAGGCATACTGACTATAGACGATAGCATCGCCCTTACCCACAAAACTACGCGCTAGAATGTCAAGCAAATCATCAGAACCATTACCCAAGGTAATTTGATTGGCACTGACATCGTTAAAGTCAGCCAGCGCTTGCTTTAGATAGTAACCATTGCCATCAGGATAACGCGACAACTGCCCTAGCTGCTCAGTCACTGCTAACGTCACTCGTGGTGAGCATCCCATTGGGTTTTCATTACTAGCCAACTTTACCACATCTGATACACCATACTCACGTGTCAGCTCCTCAATTGGCTTACCTGTTTGATAAGGTGCCAATGCCAAAATACTGTCGTACGCTGGTGTTAACGGCAATAGATATGACGCGGTCAATTGAGTAGTCTGCATGGTTTATCCTTAGATGCTATCTGTAAATGCTTTTCGTGGATAATATTTCTAAAAGCTAAGACCCATCTATTATGTATGAATACCTGTGAGTAAGCCTATAGTCGTCTATAGGACAGCTTTTGGATATGAGCCCAATATGCGTAAATCTTTGACTAATGGACGAATATCATTGATGGCGGCGCTAACGTTTGGATCATTAACATGACCATTCATGTCGATAAAGAATACGTAGGCCCATTTATTAGGACGCTCAGGACGCGTCTCAATGCTGGTCATTGAGACGCCGTGATATGACAGAGGTTTCAAGATTTCGATCAGTGCGCCTGCTTTATCATGAGCTGAAACGACGATTGAGGTTTTGTCTTGGCCAGATGGCGCAATCGCTTCATGACCAATAATAAGGAAACGCGTGGTATTACTTGGATTGTCTTCGATATTTGAGTAAAGCTTGTGTAGATCGTATTCTGCAGCAGCAACGTCACCTGCAATCGCGGCTGAATGCCATTCGTTTTTGAGACGGCGAGCAGCTTCACCATTGCTCGATACGGCAACACGTTCAACATTAGGGAAGTTGACATCTAGCCAATGACGGCACTGAGCAAGCGACTGCTGATGCGAATAAATACGGCTTAAGCCGTCAATTTTGGTATGTTCAGCAACCAAGAAGTTTTGATGGATTGGAAGCTCAACTTCACCAATGATCTTTAAGGTAGAAGATAAGAAGCCATCTAGAGTGTGGTTGACGACACCTTCTGAAGAGTTTTCAACAGGGACCACGCCATACATCGCTGTACCGGCTTCGACTTCGCGAAACACATCTGTAATGGTAGTCATTGGTACGGTATCAGCTGCTTTACCAAAGTGCTTTAGCGCAGCGGCATGCGTAAAGGTACCAATAGGGCCCAAAAAGGCAATACGCTGCGGCGCTTCTAAATCCAAGCATACTGACATGATTTCACGGAATAGGCGCGCCATTTTTTCATCAGCGATTGGACCTGCATTGCGTTCCATGACTGCTTTTAATACCTGCGCCTCACGCTCAGGACGATAAAAGATAGGATTGCTACTGTCATCAGCGGCAGTATGATTTTTTTTGACCATCGCCACTTGCTGAGCCAGCTTTGCACGGTTATTGATTAACGTTTGTATTTCACAGTCTACTGCGTCAATATTTTGGCGAATATTGTCTAAAAACTCTTTTTCAGTTGCGATATCGCTAGCGCCTGTAGTGGTTTGATTTAGATTATCCATTGTTTGCTCTGGTGACTGCTCGCTCATTACCGCCCATCCTTTTTAGATTTTATCGCTGATCGCTGTTAGGTATTACTGTTATTCAAATATTGTTGTTACTTAGGTAGCATCATTGCCAAATCTCACTGTTTTTCAGTTAAAGAGTGATGATAGAAACCCTATCCAAAATTGAGCTTAAAATAGTCTATCAAAAACACCTTATACTGCTAACGCTATTTGGCGTTAATGCTATATTTACTGCCAAATACAGCAGCTTGATACATAGTCGGCTCTACTATAGCAAAAACTGAGGTCAGTGCCCATTCGTAAATGCGTATAAATATACTAATTGTTATTAATATTAGCAAAGTTAAGCCAAATAACAGCGACGTATAGCACAACTATGAAGCAACACTGGCTCAAAACTGTGTTACAGTCTCAGTTCAGCTCCCTACCCGTTATATATAAGAGGAGCATCATGTGATTAATAAGAAAAAGGATACCTGATGAGCGCATTACAACAGCTACGCACTATGACTACCATTGTTGCTGATACTGGTGACCTTGCCGCTATTGCCCGTTTAAAACCTATCGATGCGACCACCAACCCAAGCCTTATCACTAAGGCCATGACTCATCCTGATAACCAGGGCATGCTGTCAGAAGCGATGAGTCGTCACAATGGTGACGTCGATGCCGTGATCGATGCGCTGACCGTTCAAGTCGGCTGTGATATTTTGGCGCTGATCGAAGGCCGAGTCTCTACCGAAGTCGACGCTCGTCTATCTTACGATACTCAAGCGACGATAGATAAGGCACTGGCCTTTATGGATGCTTACCAAAAAGCTGGCGTCGACTCAGAAAGAGTATTGATAAAAATGGCGGCGACTTGGCAAGGTATCGAGGCGGCGCGCTATCTTGAAACCCAAAATATTCACTGTAACCTAACCCTACTATTTGGACAACATCAAGCGATTGCCTGTGCAGATGCTGGCGTAACCCTAATATCGCCTTTTGTTGGACGTATTTTAGATTGGCAAAAACGCCAGCAAAGCCGTCAACACGTACCAGCCTCTGACGACATGGGCGTGCAGTCAGTCAAGCTCATTTATCAGTACTACAAGCAGCACGGTTACCAGACGCAAGTAATGGGCGCTAGTTTCCGCTCTACCGAGCAAATTCTAGCATTGGCAGGTTGTGATTTATTGACCATAGCTCCTAATCTTATTGACGAGCTGGCGGCTATGGACACTGAGGTAACTCGCCAACTGTCTCCAAGCATGTCAATGGATATGAAGGCGATGACTCAAGTGAGCTTAACGCACGAAGAGTTTAGCGCTGCGTATCAGCAAGATAAGGTTACGCAGGACTTATTACCTAAAGGCATTGATGGCTTTATCGGAGCGCGTGACGAGCTGGCTAAGACATTAGCAGCCATCCGCGGGTAATAATTCACACACAACGGATACTGGGCTGGCACAAAAGATATTTGCCTGCTAATAGTAAGTTGGCTATCATTACCTACTTCAAATGACAAGAAGCAAGGCTTAAGTATGAAACGGCTATCAATATTATTGGCAGGCAGTGCTTTAGCGATCAGCGCCCAGGCGGTCAACTGGGCAGAGGTGTCCGAGAGCAGCTCTGGATCAATTTTTAGTATAGATTTGGATTCTATTGAAAGCTCTGACATCCGTATCATAGATGAAAAAGACGTCGAAAATATCACAGTATCTGTTCTCAGAACCTATCCTAAAGACAAAGATACTAAAACCGATGACTCGCAGGAAGAAAAAAGCAGTATTGACCATAGTGAGCAACAATTACTGATTTCGTGTAAAGACGCTAGTTACTACAGACGAGCCTTTGTTAACTACGATGCTGAAGGCAAAGTAACCAAATCATGGCAGTCAGAAAAGCCAATATTGACCACAAAAGACTTTAAAACCACCACACCAAAGACAGTCGGTCGCACAGTGATAGAGCAGTCTTGTACAGCCTACGAGCAGAGCGAAGAGCAATAAATATAGCCTACTCAACACACATCAAAAAAAAGCGCCCTGATTATATGTCAGGGCGCTTTTTTATCGTAAGGAATGTCTAAAGCAGTCAAAAAATATAGTGGTTCACTCTAAGCTTTTAATACCGTATAAACAGGTACTGGGAACTCGCCATGCAAATCGACCAAGTCCAATAACACTAGCGCACCAACCACAGTATGATCAGCTGATTGACACAACTCATAAGCAGTGGTCAACGTACCACCAGTCGCTAAAATATCATCAACTAATAATACACGTTCAGGCGGTAGGTTGTTTTGCATCTCAAGCGTGTCTTTACCATATTCCAATGCATAGGCTTTATTGGCAACAGGTGGTGGCAGCTTACCTGGTTTACGTAGCAAGATCATTCCTTTGCCCAAGCGACCTGCTAGCATACTGGCAAATACAAAGCCGCGCGCTTCTACCGCACCCAGACAATCCACCTCATCCATAAGACCTTCTGGCAAGGCAGCAAGCAGCGCATCGATAACAGCATCAACATGACTGCGCAGTAACGGAGTAATGTCATAAAAATCAATGCCAGCTTTCGGAAAGTCTGGTACTGTGCGAATAATCTGCCAAAACGGATGGTCAGTATTAAGCACATGAGACGTCTCATGGTCGGTGGCGGATGTGGCGGCGGCATTGGTACTCATGATTACCCTTAGCTTATGTATTTAGATGGTTTAGATAAGACAACAACTGAATGATATATCAGCGACAAATGCTGAGCATTACGGTGAATTTAGCGGCAATTATTATAGCATAATTGGTTTTCGTATGATGGGCTGGTGTCTGGGCTTGTTATTAGGCGCTAATGATGGAACGTATGTGATTGACTTGATAAAAGAAAAGTCATCTCAATATACAAGTGTAAACTTAACTATGAAAACTGCGGTTATATGCTAAACTACGTGCGTTTTTGCAGTCTAATATAATAGCTGTAAGATTAAAAATGAGCGTTTGTAGCACGCTACAACTGTAATGATCGATAGGACTATTTATGAAACGTTATGAATGTATTGTCTGCGGCTGGATATATGATGAAGCGCTTGGCTGCCCAGAAGAAGGCATCGCACCTGGTACTAAGTGGGAAGACATCCCTGATGACTGGACTTGCCCTGAGTGCGGCGTCGGTAAGCTTGATTTTGAGATGCTTGAGCTGTAGTAGATGACTCTCTAATTAGGACACTTCATGACAAAATCAAATGACATCAATAGTGCCAAATTGCCTGAAACGCTAGATAGCAATCTAGAAGAGCATCTGAATAACTACCCTACTCCTGAGTGGCGCAAACTTGGGGAGCATCAATGGCGCGACTCTGACTTGAGTAAGCATCTCTACCAAGCGATGATTGACATCGGCGATGGTATTGAATTGTGCGTCGAAGCTGGTGGCAACCCTAATAACCCGCCACTGCTGATGATTATGGGTCTAGGCTCACAGATGGTATTTTGGCCAGACAATTTTATTAAGCGCTTTATCGATGCTGGTTTTTTTGTGATTCGTTTTGATAATCGTGATATTGGCTTGTCCTCTAAAGTACAGATAGAAGGGCTGCCGCGTATTAGCCAGCTCAAGATGATGTTACGTCTGCAGACTGGATTATCTAATAAAAGCACACAGGTCGCTTATAACTTGACTGACATGGCTGAAGACACCGTACGTTTAATTAAAGCGCTCAAACTCGGTAAGACACATCTGCTTGGTGCCTCTATGGGCGGTATGATTGCTCAAATCGTAGCAGCACGTTATCCAAGTCTAGTGCAGCGAATGGCACTTATGTTTACCACGACCAATCGTGCGTTTCTAAAGCCGCCTAAACCCAAACAGCTATACACCCTTATCAACCGTCCAGAGAGTCATTCTGAACGTGATATCGTGCGGCACAGTGTTTGGTTCATGAAAACGGTCGGCACACCAGGTCATGTCAATGTGCGTATGGTGCGTGAAATTGCTAAGATTCGCTATCAGCGCAATTTCCACCCGCTTGGTACAGTACAGCAGCTCAATGCTATCTTGGCATCAGGCTCTATCAGCCGATTTAGTAAACAAGTCAAAGCACCAACGATTGTATTACATGGTAGCGCTGATGGATTAATACCTGCCTCGCAAGGCCGAGTCGTTGCCAAAACTATTCCCAATGCTACCTTCCATCTCATCGAAGGTATGGCGCATGATATTCCAGAATATTATCAGCCCTATATGGTCGATTTGATTAGTAATCATTTATCAGGCAAATAGCTTTAAAAATTAGGTCCGTAAAATCTTAGCGTTGTAAAAAAGAGTGTAAAACCTATTGCTAACTTATAGGTTCTACACTCTTTTTGATTATTTCTTCAATCTGGGGAATTGCATCAATCACAAGCCACGCCAGCCCCTTCCTTATCAATACACATTTTATTTCCATTCTTCAGGTTACCAATCCACGCCTTACCATCTGTAAATACAAAGGATGGCTTACCTTGATAGCTATCCTTTGTATTTACACCGCTATTAGCAAAGCGAAAAGGAATCACCAGCTCACCGCCTAAATTGATAAAACCCCACTCTTCACCGATACGCACGCCAGCATATCCCTCAGAGAACGGACGTACTTCATCAAATGAGTACGTAATCATAATGACATCATTATCATCGACGAAACCCCATTTACCATCCTGCTGACGTGATTGAAGCGTCGTAAAACGTGCTGGTGTAGACTGTGATGCTGCGCTAGATTTATCGTTAGAAGAGCTAGGTTTATTCACTTGAGTGTCATTCTGTGCATTTGGATCACTCACTGCATTGCCATTTTTATCCACCCAACTGGTTGCACGGCCTTTGCGCACACGCGCCACCCCATTACGATAATTATCGATGTCATCAATCGCTGCCGAAAAAGAGACAACAGTACTGTTGGCTGTGTTGATCACACCATAGTTACCATCTTTTTTTACCACGATACGCCCATTCGATACAGGCCTTGCCCATCCTTGACTCTCTGTCAATATATCGTATATGGCTGGTACGACTTCACGCCCTTGCATATTAAGATAACCGACTCGATTATTACGCGTTACAGGTAACAGGCCGCCCGATAGTTTATCGGCATCGACCTTTTGATAACGTAATAAATCAACAGCTCGTTTCCCTTTTTTATCAATTAACGCCACTGGCGCACCATAGTCTTTGATCGCCAAAAAGTAACTACTACTGGATGTGCAGGACACGTTTTTGTAATAACTTTTTGGGATTTTACAACTAGCAGCTTGTGCATTGGGCATCAGAAACAATGCACTGGATAGAACCGTCATAATAAAACTGTATCGCGTTATTTTTGGTAGTAAACCAGACAATATATGTGGCTGTTTTTTTGATAGCAATCGTTGAAGCATAAATAAACCTAGACAAATAATATGTAGATTGTTTGGTATAACAAATGAGACGTTAAGTACATTGAATAAACGTTGCATTATATCGTCAATTCACTATACATGTGTTGCAACGTTAATATCGCTTAGAATGCTATACGCATACCATCTCTATAAAGAAGTCATTTGCATACTTTTTTCTTTTTTAAGCGCTCATACACTGATGCTCTGATACAAATACTTTGATATAACCGCCTTTATTTAACGACTATAAGTTAATTAAAAAAGTTAGCTATATCAATCACATTGGCTACCACATCCCTTCTAACATTCTCAGCAATTTCTTTCACAGCGATAGTTTCTTCATTCACCATAATAAATTATGATTTTGCCATTTCATTTCACGCTCAAAACCACGACAATATAGCTTTATGTCAACATAAGTTCTGACATAAGGCAATGATAATAAGAATGCTGTTATTCAAAATAATACTATAAGGACAAATTATGGCTATTGCTTCAACGCGATCTGCACCTATTGGCTTAGTCATTGGTTGTATCATTTTTGGATTGGGTAGTTTGATTGTCGCTCACGTCGATATTGGCGGATGGGCCATGTCATTTTGGCGATTGGCGGTTTCTGGTATTGTATTTGCTATATTGGCTAAGATAATGGGCCAACGTATGCCCAAATCAAGACGCGCCATTTGTTATGCGCTACTATCGGGGGCGTTTTTAGGATTAGATTTGGCGTTGTGGCATGAGAGTATTTATGCGGTTGGGCCTGGTATTTCGACGCTGCTTAACAGTCTGCAAATATTCTTCTTGGCCGCGATTGGATTTTTGTATTTCAATGAGCGTCAGTCTATCGTGCAGCTTATTAGTTTGTTTTTAGCCATGATAGGCGTGGCGATGATAGGCAGCCCTGAATTTGCACACAACACCGCTGCGACTTTGGGATTTGTCACTGGTATTGTATCAGGAGGGATGTTGGCTGCATCCATGACATTTATCCGTAAAACGCATGACACTGAACCGACGCCTATATTTATGCTAATGCAGCTGATCAGTGTTGGCGGCGTCTTAGCTATGATTATACCGATGTTTGTATTTGATACAGGCAATATCCTACCAAACACGTGGTCTGAGATTGGCTGGGTACTTATCTATGGTACGGTAATGCAGTGCTTAGCATGGGGGTTGATTGCCTACTCTATTCCTAAGCTATCTCTAGCACTGACTGGATTGCTATTGTTGACTGAACCTATTGCAGCCCTTGTCATTGATTATAGCTGGCTGGACAAGCCAATCAACACTTTACAGTGGAGTGGCGCACTATTAACGATGTTTGCTATTTACTTAGGCTCTTTAAAACCAAAACCACGTGCGCTTCGCCGCTATCGGTTTTTTTCCAGATTCTATAAGCGAGACTACAAATAATTCCGGCACTGTTATCCGTTACTATTGCTGTTCCAAACTGCTAATAAAAAGCGCCCATACTATTGATAGTATGGACGCTTTTTATTAGAGGAGATATATTTTGGCTGTTTTCACTCGATAGACTCAAGCTCCAATCTAATGAAATTTATTTAGCCTCAGAACTTTTATTGAATAACGCGTTCAACACGATAGCTGCTAAAGTAGCTGTACCAATACCGCCTAAATCAAAACCGCCTAAGTGCAAGCTAAAGTTACCAGTACCCATAATGACAGTAACTGCCGCGATGATTAGGTTGCTGTTTTTACTAAAATCAATATGGCTATCGATCCAGATTTTTATTCCAGCAACAGTGATAAGGCCGAAGACAACAATAGAAGCACCGCCCAATAGAGCCGCTGGTATGGTCTGAATGATAGCACCAAACTTTGGCGAAAGTCCCAATATGATAGCCACCAAACCTGCTACGACAAATATCGTCGTGCTATAGACTTTGGTAACCGCCATGACGCCAATATTTTCAGCATAAGTGGTAACACCTGTACCACCAAACCCTGCTGAAAAAGTCGTGGCTAAGCCATCGGCCAAAAATGCTCGACCCATATAAGGCGTCACACGAGACTTGGTCATACCCTCTACTGCTTTAAAATGCCCTAGGTTCTCAGCGACCAAAATAAAGGCTACAGGCGCAATTAGGATAATGGCGCTCATCTCAAAGCGCGGAGTATGGATGCTCGGTAGTCCAAACCATGAAGCGGCGGCTACCGTACTAAAGTCAATCGCTGTACCAAAACCTAAAACATTGGTCATGACAAAATAAGCAACGTACGACAGCACTAGACCAACGAGTAACAATAAACGACGCAACATACCACGAGTAAATACCGCCACTCCACTAATGAGCAGTACGGTCAAAGTCGCCATCCAAGCATCAAACTGATTGGTAGACACACCTTGAATGGTTACTGGCGCCAAGTTAAGACCGATAATCATGACAATCGCACCTGTCACGATCGGCGGCATCAAACGCTCAATCCAACCTGTACCCGTCTTCATCACTAGCAGACCAATCAATGCATAAATAATTCCGCAGGCCATAATACCGCCTAGCGCAACATTTAGATTGTCATTGAAACCTGCACCTGCATAAGCGGTCACCGCGATGACTGGACCAATAAAAGCAAAGCTTGATCCCAAGTAGCTCGGCATGCGCCCACCGGTAATCATAAAGAACATTACCGTACAGATACCAGACATCAAGATGGCTAAGTTGGGATCGAACCCCATCAATAAAGGCGCAAGAACGGTTGCACCAAACATCGCAAATGTATGCTGTATACCGAGCAATACACTCTTTGACGGAGGTAAATAGTCATTGATACCGACTGGGTCTCGGTCTAAGTCGCCCTTATAAGGACGCCATGTCGGAAACCAACGGCCATTTTCAAAGTCTGGATTGTGCGGATAATTAATAGCGGCTGAATCAATGCCTGCAGATTCCAAAGCATTTTGAGTCGATAGATCTTGAGCGCTATTGTCTGAAGCTGATGAAGGGTCTTTTTGAGATGCCATGCGCGCTTGTCCTATGTGAGCTAAGCTAAAGTAATAGGCTAGAATAACTGATAAAATAAGTACATCAATAAATAGCAGAACCTTAAGTCCTTCTACCTATAATATGTCATCCCAATTCATTCATTTATGTTGTAATATGACAAACCAAAAGTATTATTTGGTATGATAACCATATCTCGCTAAATGTATGAACCCGAATACGTCTGACTAAAAACTCAGTCTTTCTTAATTCGTCTTATTTTACGATGATAACCAACTTACAGGATGTTACATAGTTGTTGACTGCGAGCATGATAACGGAGTTTCAAAATAAATAAAAGTTATTATTCAACTGCTCTCTGTGCTCATTTACCTTACTACCTTTATAAATAGTGTCTCGCGCCCACCTGCTAACGGTGACTAGGCGTGATGGCTGTTTATTATATTTTTCACACAAGTGCCCAATGCAATAAATAAAATATGCTAAAGCGCTTAAATTTTTGGTGACTTATTATGATTAGTGTTTTTGACTTATTTAAAATCGGAGTCGGCCCATCCAGTTCGCATACAGTCGGACCGATGGTAGCTGCAAACTTGTTTTTGACCTCACTAACTGAGCAGATAAAACTAACTGCAGTTGAGACCATTGAAATTGAACTGTATGGCTCGTTGGCAGCGACCGGAAAAGGTCATGCAACAGACACAGCTATACTATTAGGACTGCTTGGACATACGCCCAGTACGATAGATACACGCTTGACCAGTAGCTACCTATCCCCTATCTTTTCTGACAAAATTCTCAATGTATCAGGTACGCATACGATTGATTTTGATACAGAGCAAGACATCTACTGGTATGACGATACGGTGCTGCCTTATCACCCTAATGCATTGACATTACGCGCTATCTCGGCTGAAGGCGCTCGCTATCAGCAGACTTATTATTCAGTCGGTGGCGGCTTTGTCATTAATGAAGAAGATGCGACCAACCCTGACGAAGATCATGCTAGTCCAACCATCGATAGAGTTCCCTACCCGTTCAATAACGCAGCAGAGCTACTAGAGCAGTGTCGTGAACATGACTTGAGCATCAGCGAATTGGTACTAGCAAACGAATGTCATTTTCATACAAAAGAAGAAGTTTTTTCTTACTTAGATAGCATTTGGGAAGTGATGCAGGATTGCGTCAAACAAGGCTGTGAAAACGGTGGTATCTTGCCAGGCGGATTAGATGTAAAGCGCCGTGCTCAAGATTTGCATACACAGTTGTGTGCTGAAAAAGATCAGCCTATCACTAAGAATGACAAATTAGCCGCTATGGACTGGGTCGATTTATACGCGCTTGCTGTCAATGAAGAAAACGCCAATGGTGGTAAAGTAGTCACGGCTCCAACCAACGGCGCAGCAGGTATCATTCCGGCAGTACTTCATTACTATCGTGACTTTTTGCCCAACTACAGCCAAGATGGTGTTCGTAAGTTTTTGCTAAACGCCACTGCTATCGGTAGCCTTATCAAGCAAAATGCCTCAATTTCTGGTGCTGAAGTCGGTTGCCAAGGTGAGGTGGGTTCTGCATGCGCAATGGCAGGCTCTGCACTAGCAGAAATTATGAATGGTACGCCAGCTAAATGCCTAAATGCGGCAGAGATTGGCATCGAACATAACTTAGGTCTTACTTGTGATCCTATTGGCGGTTTGGTCCAAGTACCATGTATCGAACGTAATGCAATGGGCGCGGTCAAAGCCATTAATGCAGCACGCTTAGCCTGCAGAGGTAACGGTCAGCATTTCGTATCTCTAGACAAAGCGATAGAGACCATGAAGCAGACAGGTGCAGATATGTCTGATAAATATAAAGAAACAGCACGAGGCGGTCTGGCTGTCTATGCTGATAATAGAATCCCTACGGCAACGCGCGGCGTCAGTGTCAATTACAGTCAGTGTTAATTACATTTTGAAAAAAATAGCTTAGTAACAATAAAAAGGCCTCTAACGAATTAGAGGCCTTTTTGTGATATATAACTAATTTCGCTACATATTAATGTCAATATTATTCAGCAGTTTTTGATACCACCTCGTTTAGAATCCATACTGGCTGTACTACGTCAGAGCCTTCTGCTGTCATTGCTTCTTGGCGTACGTCTAGAATATAACGGTAGTTCGGCTCATAAGTGAAACCTTGAATATTGCCATTTAACGTAGAGAAGTTTTTCTGATAGGTCTGACGATATTGTAAGCACTGTGATTCAACCATGCTGCCATCAGTGGCAGTCAAATCACATACTGCTTTGCGTGGTGCAACTTCCACTTCGAAACTTGGGATATTAACTACTTTGACGTTCATTGGTTGTCCTTCAACAACCATGGTGCGCTCGTTATCCATACCCATAGTAGAGCAACCAGAAAGAGCAAAAGTCGTCATCAATGCTGCAAGTGCTAATTTTTTCATTATTCAATCCTCAGATAATTGTTATTGCTTATTTGTTACTAGTTCGCTGTTGTCTGAACAAGCTTATTATTTTGAACACCTTATCTCACTTTGGTTAAAGCTAATAAGGCTGTTTGCTATTTACTGAAACCAGTATAGGTCGTAATTTGTCTTGCTCTCTATAACTGCTTTGTAAAGTAACGTCAGCTTTTGCAACTGATGTTAATAAAGCGTATTAAATAACAGAGTAATTTGCTACCGAGCAGATGTTTGACATTAAAAAGCCAGAACAAATATTATTCTGGCTCTTATATAACTACGTAAGTTCTGTATTTTTGAAAACGACTAGCTACGATAATCAGCGTTTATTTTGACGTAATCATATGATAAATCGCAGGTATAGACAGTATCGCTCGCATCACCACGTGCAAGATCGATATGTATGGTAACTTCAGGACGACTCATAACGGTCTTGCCCGCCTCTTCTGTATAGTCAGGTGCGACACCGCCATTTTGGCAAATCATCACTTCATCCAAGTACACATCGACTCGCTCTGTATCTAGGTCTTCGATACCAGCATAACCCACTGCTGCTAATATACGTCCCCAGTTGGCATCACTGGCAAAAAATGCCGTTTTTACCAAGGGTGAATGTGCGACTGCATAAGCCACATCGCAGCATTCTTGCGTGATTTGACCGCCAGTCACCTTGACCGTCATAAATTTGGTCGCGCCTTCGCCATCACGTACAATCAATTGTGCCAAACGAACAAACACTTCGGCTAATGCATCAAATACTGGCTGATAATGTGGATGCTCTGGGCTGTCGATCATATCTGAGCTAGCAGCACCTGTTGCAATCAACACACAACAATCATTGGTTGAAGTGTCACCATCAACAGTAATACGGTTGAAAGACTTCTCGTTGATAGCGCTTAGCATCTCTTGCAGTAGATCAGCAGCAATATTAGCATCTGTCGCCACATAGCCCAGCATCGTCGCCATATTTGGGCGTATCATTCCTGAACCTTTAGACATACCAGTGATGTGATAGCTAGTACCTGCTACATCAATTTTTTGGCTGGATAATTTGGGAATGGTATCCGTCGTACGAATGCCATTAGCAGCAGCCCGCCAGCTATCAGTCGCTAGATTAGCCAATGCATCATCTAGACCTGCAATAACCGCATTACTATTTAATGGTTCACCAATCACGCCAGTGGAAAACGGCAATATCGTATTGGTATCTACATCAGTCTTTTCAGCCAATGCTGTACAGATATCAATAGCACGGCGTTTGCCATCAGCGCCTGTACCTGCATTTGCGTTACCTGTATTAGTAACTAAATAGCGCGGACTGACCTTGGCAAAGTGCTCACGCAATACTCGAACTGGTGCGGCGCAAAAGGTATTTTTAGTGGTGACAACCGCGGTAGTAGCCTTTTCAGATATTTCGATGACGACTAGATCATCGCGGTCTTTATAGCGAACACCTGCCGCTGTAGCACTGAGCTTAATGCCCTCAATAGGATAGATAACATCAGGTACTGATACATTTCCAACAGCCATAATAAAATCCTTATTTCTCAATTTTTATCGTTGTGTACGGAGTACGAAGTGATAAATACTATAATCCATTTCAAAATTATTCAGATACCAAAAGAACTGGCTTCAGCTCTATAACTAGTAAACTGAGCAAGCTGATTGTCGTACCTAGTTTACATAAGATTGACTATATATAGGTATCACGGTATATAAGTATTACGCTTTCTTTAAGTCAAATGCTGACCAAATCGGTGCATGATCAGACGGTTTTTCCATAGCACGAAGCTCATAACTGATACCAGCATCGATACATTTACCGATTAGGTCTGATGTACATAGAATATGGTCAATACGCAAACCACGCTTAGGTTCATCATTGAAGCCGCGACTGCGATAATCAAACCAACTGTATAACTCGGTGCTCTCTGGGTAGTGAAGTCGGTAAGTATCTGTCAGCTCACGTGACATCAATGCTGAGTACCATTCGCGCTCTTCTGGCAAAAATGAGGTTTTTCTATTTTTTAACCAGCGTTTGGCATTAACTTCTCCAATACCAATATCGATATCTTCTGGTGCAATATTCATATCACCCATGACAATAATCGAACGGCCTTCCGCTTTTAACGTATCAATATAAGCCATCAAATTGGCATAATAAGCGCGCTTCATCGGAAATTTAGTCGGGTGATCTTGGCTTTCTCCTTGCGGGAAATAACCATTGAGTACATCCACTTCACGACCTTCAAGCTCATAACGTGCATGAATAAAGCGCTTCTGGGCTTCTTCATCCTCGCCAGGGAAGCCTTTTTGTACAAATACAGGTGCAGCTTTTGATAATAGTGCAACGCCGTAATGCCCTTTTTGTCCAAAATACTCTACGTGGTAGCCTAGGCTTTCGATATTGCCAAGCGGAAACTGATCATCATGAACCTTGGTTTCTTGTAGGCCCATGACATCAGGATCGATTACCTCGCGCACCGCCTCAAGCTGATGCTGACGTGCACGGATACCATTGATGTTAAAACTGACAAAACGGGTCATAAACTGTCCTATACTGATTGGTTAGAATATAGCGCTCATATAAGAGGGTGAGATATAAACGACTATGATAACAAATGTAAGCGGCTCTAGCGGTTGCGTGGCCTGATATCTTGAGCTAGAGTAACTCTTATTGTAAGCACTATCTATTATTGGTCTATCTGAAACATTTTTATTCAACAAAATTTATCAAAAATATCGAGCATCGCTATGACAACAACTGAGCAAAAAAATAAAACATCAGCCCTAAATAATGATATCAAACCGTTATTTGCTAAAGACTACAACGTCTATATTAACCATACTGATGCTGGCGGTATAGTCTATCACGCCAATCATTTGGTATTTTTTGAAAACTGTCGACGCGACTGGTTTACTGAACTAGGTTTAAATGGGTATTTTTTGCAAACTGACAGCGGTGACGTGCAGCATTTTGTCGTGAGTCAGGCAGACTTACAATACAAAAGAGCGATTCTGTTAGATGAGGTGATTAGTGTACGTATTGATAAAGTTGAGCTAAAACCTGCCAGCATTATATTTTATCAAAGCATTCATCGCCACTTACCAAATCATGGATCTACCGAAACAGACAACAGTCAGCTACTAAGCAGCACCAAAATCGTTATTGCTTGCGTGCAAAACCTTGTCAAACCAGAGCCAATGGCTGATGACAAAATAGACGGTGATAAATCAGACCATGCAATGACTACCATACCAATGCGTCCTATTCGTGTACCGAAAAAACTGCACGATAAGATCAAACAGGCCATCGATGAGCAAATAAATAGTCAACATTAAAACACTATGAGTATGGATACGGATAGAGTGTTACTTAAATTTGATTATCTATGGGTACATAGCAGACGAACGATAAGTACTGATAGCATCAAAAATAGCAAAGCAGTCTCGAGTAAAACCTCTATACCATCTAGCATTTATCAAAAGTGGGCAAGTAAGCTAGCCACAAACCCCTCACTGGATAAAGAACTACCAACTCATGATCGAGCGCTAATAAGTGGTGCAAGTGGCAAACTATTGTCAGGACAAGTCACTGTTTTGACTGGAGCATCTGGTAGCGGTAAATCAGTATTGCTGCGAGCATTAGCAGGATTACTACCATTGAACAGCGGCACTGTTCGTTTGCACGGTGATGATAAGCCGAGTAATACTTATCTCGATATTCATGAGACTGCACCTGTACTGTGGCGCAAGCACGTTGCCCTACTCGCTCAGCATCCGCAGTTGTTGGACGGTAGTGTCCTTGAAAACTTAAAAATGCCTTATCAATTGCATGCTCATCAGTCGCAAACTTTTGATAGAGACTGGCATGTTGCTCAGCTTGAACATTTGGATAGAAGCACAGATTTTTTGCAACAAGACGCCAAGCGTTTATCTGGTGGCGAGCGCCAACTGGTCAATACACTACGTCTATTGCAACTAAACCCGCAGGTTCTGTTGCTAGATGAACCAACGGCTGCTTTGGACATTGACACCTCAGCACAACTAGTCAACTTACTCATCAACTGGTTGCATACAGATGCACAGCGCACACTACTATGGGTGACTCACGATACAAAAGACATTATGCCTTTGGCCGATAGACACTGGCATATGCAAGCAGGTGTACTCACCGCAGATTCTTGAAGAACTTTTATACAAGAATATTTAATCAAATGATTAAGTCTTCGTATAGTTGCTAAAAAATTTGGCACATTAGCAACCTCATGCCTCCCCTTATATTATTACTATAACTACTTCCACAATAAGCTCATATGAGTGGTACGAATGATATGCAAATATTTCTCACTTATAGTGATATCGCTCTTGCCAGCAGTCTGATTATCATCGTACTCCTCATCTCTCGGCGATTACGCTTAAAGCTAAGCAAAACACTTCTGATAGCGGCACTTCGTACCATCATACAGCTTAGCTTTATCGGACTGATATTGGCGTGGATTTTTGCACGTGAACAATGGTATGAAGTATTGCTTATTTTGACAGTCATGACTTTAATTGCAGGAAGTGCCGCCAAAAATCGCGTTAAGCGCAGTTATAAAGGATTACTGACAGATACGCTATTGGCAGTCGGTATCTCAGCAATACTGGTAACGACGATTGCAATTATCATGATTTTGAATGTTCAGCCTTGGTATACACCGCAATTTATTATTCCTATATTGGGTCTAATACTAGGGAACTCTCTGACTGCCATCTCATTAACGAGCAATCAATTGATCGAATCCTTTCATGAGCAATCAGGGCGTATAGAGATGATGCTCAGTCTATCCGCTCAGCCATTCGAAGCCGTCCATGAGCAAGTAAAAGCAGCAATCACTAACGGCATGACTCCGACTTTAAACTCTATGCTAGTCGTTGGTATCGTTAGCTTACCGGGTATGATGACTGGTCAAATACTAGCAGGCGCTGATCCTACTCAAGCCGTACGCTACCAGATAGTCACTATGTTCCTGATATGTGCCAGCAGCACACTTGGCTGCACTATTAGTGCGTTACTTATCTATCGACGGTTTTTTAATAATCGTGAGCAGTTTTCTCTTCCGCAATAATTTCGATATTCGCCCTCTATTAACTTACTCATACTATTTAAATGTTACTTTATTTTTAGAACTTTATAACCGATAAATTCTTTAATAAGAATATATGTACTGCTCAGTACTGCTTCCTAATATTTTTTTAAGCTTGATTCATGCTAATGTATTGCTCAAATGTATCGTTTTTTTGATACTTGAGTTGTCAGCAACAAATGAATAGTTTTAGAACGAACACTACTGCTGTTATTAAAACTTCTGTTCTGTTTGATGCTTTGTCCAAATAATTATTGAATAAAGCACATATCAGCGATAAAAAATCGCGGTTAATCAATAGACAAGGATGCTATTGACTATGATACATACCGCTTAAAACAAGTAGTGGTTTGTACTACTGATAAGCTGACAACTATCCTCTTAAACTATTTTAGCCTATATCAAATCGCAAGGATGCTAACTATGATATCGAACAAACCTTGGCTCTCTCAATATCCAGCCGGCGTGCCAAAAACCATCAATCCCGATAGATATAGCAGTATTATGGAGCTGTACGAAGAATGTTTCGATCGCTTTCGTGGACATCCAATGAGTATTTGTATGGGAGTAACCCATACGTATGGTGACATTGATAATGCTTCACTTGCAGTAGCAGCATGGTTACAAGCTCAAGGTTTACCACGAGGTAGTGTCGTCGCTCTCATGATGCCAAATGTACCTCAGTACCTACCTATTATGATTGGGATATTACGTGCAGGCTACGTATGCACCCCTGTGAACCCATTATATACTGGCCGAGAACTACGTCATCAGCTCAACGACTCTGGTGCTCAAGCAATTTTTGTAGTCGATAACTTTGCCCAAGCACTTGAGCAAGTCATTGAAGAAACGGCTATCAAGCGCATCATCCTATCAAAAATGGGCGACATGATGGGATTGAAAGGTATTTTGGTCAATACAATTATCCGTCAGGTCAAACGTCTGGTTCCGAAATATAACCTGAACGATCCTAAATACAATGTCACCAAATTCCCTGAAGTGCTGAAAAAGGGAAAAAACTTACCTTTTCAGCAACCAACAATGTCTTTGGATCAAAAAGCATTTTTGCAATATACAGGTGGTACTACAGGACTCTCAAAAGGCGCCATTTTGTCACAGCGTAATATTGTGGCCGCAGCGATGCAATCAGAAGCTTGGACCCGCCCTATCACGTCTGAAATTAATGAAGTGTATATCAATATGGTGATGGCATTACCGCTCTATCATATTTTCGCATTTATGCTCAGCCTACTTGGTATGCGCTCAGGCTATACCTTTATATTGGTACCTAATCCCCGTGATATTCCTGGATTTGTCAAAACTTTATCAAAGCAACCGTTCCATATCTTCCCTGCAGTTAATACGCTCTTCAAAGGGCTGCTTGATAATCCAAACTTTAAAAATTTGGACTTCAGCTCTTTACGTATTTCACAAGCTGGTGGTATGGCTGCTACTGAGCAAACTGCCAAACGTTGGTTAGAGGTAACTGGCTGCGCAATGATCGAAGGTTGGGGCATGACAGAAGGCGTCGCCGTCGGCACTGCCAATGTCGTCACTAATCGTGAGTTTAATGGTACTATCGGAGTGCCAGCACCTGGCGTAGATGTCATCATTATTGATGAGGACGGCAAACATGTAGAACTGAACGAGGGTGGCGAGCTGTGTATTAAAGGCCCTAACGTTACTTCTGGATACCTGAATAGAGACAGTAGTGCTGATTTTACTAGCGATGGTTATTTCCGTACGGGTGACATCGTCAGCATGGATGACAAGGGATACATTAAACTGCTAGATCGTAAAAAAGACATGATTTTAGTATCAGGTTTTAATGTTTTCCCGAACGAAATTGAATCTGTGATGCTTGACTGTGACGGCATTCTTGACTGTGCAGTAATTGGTATTCCTGATAGTCATCAAGGTGAAACCGTTAAAATATATGTGATCCCTAAAGATAATAATGTTACCAAAGAAGTGGTTACAGATTTTGCATTAGATAATTTAACTGGCTATAAATGCCCACGTCACATTGAGTTTGTGAGCGACTTGCCGAAAAGTAATGTCGGTAAAGTACTACGTCAAAAATTGCGTGAAAAACACAAAGCAGACTACCCTCAAATGTAAATACTCGTCTACTGCTTAGGAAGCATAAATATATTTTCATTTAAGAGTATCTTACAATAATTATAAGATACTCTTTTCCTATACTCATATTTTGTTATTTATTTTTAGAGCTGTCTTATTACAACGAATATTTATATGAGATTTTCTGAATAAAACCTATACTAATTATTTGATAGTAAAGTAGATTACTTTCAGAGTAACTGTCTAATTATCCAACATATTTTATTTTATTTATCAAATTTAACTGTAAACTATCAAGTTCTTGTATAAAAATAACTAGAATAGTTGTAGTTATGTTAATGTGTCGTCAAAATGTGTCACTATACTTTCTGCTATTTTAATCCTATATAATCATGGCTAATATCGATTGATTAGCAGTATTTGTTAGTAGCTATTTTCATCACCAAAAACATTGATTGATCTGTTTAATTTATTGAGCTATTTATGCTCTATGATTAAATAAAACTTTATAGAGGCCCCGTATCTTAGCAGTATGTGAATATATAGGATAGCACTCGACAATTTATCGCTAACGGAACAGCAATTTAAATTGTTGACATGGATGTGACTACTTTTTTATAGAGCCTTAAATGACGAATATTTAAGGACGCTAATCATGACAATAGATAAACCTTGGCTCGCTCAATACCCAGAAAACGTGCCTAAGACAATTAATCCTGATCAGTACGAAAGCCTTATAGAATTATATGAAGAATGTTTCAACCGCTTCCGTATGCATCCAATGACTATCTGTATGGGTGTTACGCATACTTATGGTGATGTTGATAATGCTTCACTTGCAGTAGCAGCATGGTTGCAGGCTCAAGGTTTACCTAAAGGTAGTGTCGTTGCTCTAATGATGCCAAATGTACCCCAGTACCTGCCGACTATGATTGGTATCCTACGAGCAGGTTACGTTTGTACTCCTGTGAATCCATTATACACAGGCCGTGAGCTGCGCCACCAGTTAAATGACTCAGGTGCTCAGGTTATCTTTGTTGTTGATAACTTTGCCCAAGCCCTAGAGCAAGTCATTGAAGAGACCAATATCAAACGTATCGTGCTATCAAAAATGGGCGATATGATGGGGCTAAAGGGTATTTTGGTCAATACGGTCATCCGTCAGGTCAAACGCTTAGTTCCAAAATATAACCTGAACGACCCTAAATATAATGTCACTAAATTCCCTGAAGTATTGAAAAAAGGGAAAAACCTACCCATTCAAGCACCAAAAACCACCCTACAACAAAAAGCTATTTTACAGTATACCGGTGGTACTACAGGACTATCTAAAGGTGCCGTTTTGTCTCAGCGTAATGTCGTCGCTGCTGCTATGCAATCAGAAGCGTGGTATCGTCCTGTGACTTCAGGTATCAATGAGGTGTACATCAACATGGTAATGGCCTTACCGCTCTACCATATTTTTGCCTTTATGCTTAGCTTGCTCGGTATGCGTTCAGGTTATACCTTTATATTGGTACCCAATCCGCGCGATATGCCAGGGTTTGTCAAAACTTTATCAAAGCAACCGTTCCACATCTTCCCTGCGGTCAACACACTATTCAAGGGATTACTTGATCAGCCGAACTTTAAAAACTTAGACTTTAGTTCATTGCGTATCACTCAAGCTGGCGGTATGGCTGCGACCGAACAAACAGCAGCACGTTGGTTAGAAGTAACTGGCTGCCCGATGGTTGAAGGTTGGGGTATGACCGAAGGTGTCGCGGCAGGTACTGCTAACGTTATCACTGACCGCAAGTTTAACGGCACGATTGGTATACCTGTTCCTAGTGTTGATATTATTGTAGTAGATGATAACGGCGAACGTGTGGGTCTAAACCAAGCTGGCGAGATGTGCATCAAAGGCCCTAACATTACATCTGGGTACTTTAATAAAGATAATACTAATGATTTCACAAGCGATGGCTATTTCCGTACAGGTGATATCATTAGCATGGACGAAAAAGGTTATATTACCTTACTAGACCGCAAAAAAGACATGATCTTGGTATCAGGTTTTAATGTATTCCCGAATGAAATTGAATCAGTCATGCTCGACTGTAATGGTATCGTCGATTGCGCAGTGATTGGCATTCCTGATGCACATCAAGGTGAAGCCGTCAAAATTTACATTGTGCCTGCTGATAACAATGTCACCAAAGAAGTTATTAAAGATTTCGCACTAGACAACTTAACGGGTTACAAATGCCCACGCCATATTGAATTTGTCAGTGAATTGCCGAAAAGTAATGTTGGTAAAGTACTGCGCCAAAAACTACGTGAACAGCATATGTCTGATAATCCTCAAACTCTCTGATCCTAAGTACTACATAATTAGGCACTGCATAATTAAAAAGTTAAAATATAAAAAAGCCCTCTACCTAGTAGGTAGAGGGCTTTTTTTGACTGCTATATAGCTACTTATTTGCTTTGTTGATCACTTGCAATGGCATATACTTCATTGCCTTACCTACAATAGACCATGGTAGACTAGGTACATAGGCCTCATCTACGCCCGCTTCAATCGCCGTAACGATAGCCTTAGTTCCTGTATCAGTATCTACTTCGAACGGTAATGGTTTGGCATTTTCATTGATTTCAGTGCGAATATAGCCTGGATAAATGGTGGATACTTTAATCGGTAACTTGGTTAATAGCATATCAGCTCGAATACCTTCTGCCAAATGTGCCAAGCCAGCTTTACTAGCACCATAAGCTGTTAGATGTTTGGGCATACCACGAACGGCTGACATGCTTGATATCACCACTAGATGACCACTATTTTGCGTCCGGAAAATATTCATGGCAGCTTCACATTGCGCTAATGCTGAAATGAAGTTGATTTCAACCGTACGCCGGTTAGTCTCAAAGCGACCTTTACCGATTCGACGACTTTCGCCAACACCAGCATTTACAATCACTCTATCGATATGACCAAAATCAGTAGTAAATGCATCAAACACTTCAAAGATCGCATTATAGTCACTGACATCTAATGTTCGACATTCGACTCGGATATCAGGATATTTGTCCATCAGTTCTGACTTTAGATGTTCTAAACGATCAATACGACGCGCACATATCGCTAAGCTATATCCTAGTTTGGCGAAAAGCTTCGCCATCCCCTCGCCTAGACCTGAACTGGCTCCTGTAATAAGCACCGTTTTACCTTTGCCTATTTGCTGCTTGTTCAAATCTTTTAGATAACTTGAAGGCCGAACGGCGCTTACTATCTGATTTTTACGATGGCGAACATTGTTAGCGACCAACTTTACTAGTTTATTTTGCATGCACGGTCCTTTGTATGTCGATATTGCACAGAAACGAATTGGTATTTCTTTAGTATAAACGTGTATGGAGTTTATACAACACTATACTATTCACAAAATAATGCGCAGATTTATCGCCATGTGACGAACGGTTTTCCATCAGAGAACAAATGACTGTACTCATTTAAAGATAACAAGCGAGAACTTTGGTTCTTTAAAGTAATAGAAGTCACACCAGTATTGACCAAACTTTTATTCAGTTGATAAGCTGTCTGACTACCTTGTCGCAGTAACTGTGCAGTAATTGCTGCAATGACGCCACCTGACGTAAATACAAGCACGGTACTGTCCTGATCTACGCTCATGCTTGCTACTTTTGTACGTACTTGTTCAAGTGCTTGCTGTGCACGATTATTAAACTGCGGCCAACTTTCAAGATAGTCTTGATCATTGTCACCACCATGCCAGCGTTGCATCGCTTTATCAAATAGCTCAGCCAATCGCGTGGATGGCGATTCTGCTTTGGCGATTTCAGCTGAGATATCAGATCGATTACCCGATGCTTCTGCTGACTTAACAAACACGTCTTTGTGATTAAACTCATCAAACTGCGGTAGGATATAGCTATCAGGTTGATCAAAATTGATTGCGGGCATCATAAGCGTGCCATCACCATCATGGCTATCTATAGACGACTGATAGCTCTCCCAGAAATGACGAGCCGAATCTTGCTGCCGGACCAACCTACCAGTAAATATGGCATCAATACGCCGCTGCGTGGCTGCATAGTGCTGACCTAGCATTTGCGCCTGTATAGTGCCTAGCTCTGAGAGTTGGTCATAGTTTTCTTGTCCAAAAGACGCTTGGCCATGACGTGCTAAAAGTATGGTTGTCATAAATTATTACCTTTTATCATATTTGCTAAAGTACGATTTGCTGAGTGCTTACGCTTCAGGAGAGTCAGATGCTTTTGCAAAATAGCCTTTTGGTAAAATACTTTTGACAACTGTTTGAACAGGGCTTGGCAACTGCTCAATAGCAGCAGCATCTACGCCTATATCTTCTAAATGTGGCTGAACATGCGCATTGAATAGCGTCTCACCTTCGTATTGAGCAATAAGTTTTAGACACTTGGCATGCATGACATGGATGGCAAGCCATGCGTTTTTGAATGCTGGATTGGTGGTTTGCTTATGATAATAGCGATAGTAGATTTGCTGAATGATACCTGATAGGCGGAACAAGCCGAATACCTCATAAAAGGTCCAGTTATCTATCTCTAAACCAGATTTTTTTAGATAGTAGTCAACCACTTCATCACGTGTCATCATGCCTTCTAAATGTGTTGGCTGGCGACGGAACTGCTGCATGATGATATTGTCATCTTCTTCGATCCAATAGGCCAATGCACTACCCAAGTCCATCAACGGATCGCCAAGCGTTGCCATCTCCCAGTCAAGCACACCAATAACTTTAGTCGGCTCGTCTGCATCGAGTATAACATTGTCAAAGCGCCAATCATTATGAATGATACAGGTTTTGCTATCCGCAGGCGTGTGTTTGGCAAGCCATTGTCTAACTAGTGCAAAGCTCGGTACGTTGGGCGTCTTAGCCTTAACATAACGTCTGTCCCAGCCACTAATTTGACGTTCACAGTAGCCTTCACCGCGACCCAAACTTACCAAATCAGGATGCTCGGTATAGTCTATCTGATGTAACTCTACCAAAGCGTCTAATACGTTGGTGCAAAGCAGATGCGTTTGCTTAGGATCTAGATCGATACCTTCTGGTAATTCTGCACGAGGGATAATACCCTCCATCCGCTCCATCACATAAAAATCGGCACCGATAACAGCTTCATCCGTACATAAAGCAATCATTTCAGGCACATAAGGATAGGCATCTTTCAACGCCTTTTGGACAGTGAATTCGCGTACCATGTCATGTGCAGATTTTGCTTTCGTGCCTTTCGGTGGACGACGTAATATGAGATCTTGGTTTTTGTCTTCACCTTCATACTGTAATCGATACGTCCAGTTTGATGCACCGCCCGAGAACTGAGTAACAGTAGGCTCGCCTACTATGTCGACACCTTGAGCGCGTAGCCATTCACTAATTGCTTTGGTATCAAGCTCTTCACCCTCGCGTACGGCACCGCCTTTGTCTAGTACTTTATTATCAGTTTCCATGAGACATTCCTTATCATGTGATCATTTATTTTTATAACAGATATGAGTGATAAAAATTCACTACTAAGTTGTTAATAGTGAATTTTCAATTGGTATTACGATTGGCATATTCTTAATAACAGTTATGTGAGCAAATCAAAATCAACTCATACGACTATTTGTCAGAATTAAGCTTTATCAGATTTAGTAGGACGACTAAAACCTTGACGCTTTAACTCTAGCTTGGCAATCATTGTTTTATGTACTTCATCAGGACCATCTGCTAAACGTAATACACGTGCTTGTGCGTAGAACCCTGGCAACATCGTGTCTTGGCATACACCCATTCCGCCATGGATTTGGATAGCCATATCAACTACTTCTTGCAATACAGTTGGCGCCACTACCTTAATGGCTGAGATTTCAGTCAATGCTTTTTTGGTGCCTTGAGCATCCATTTTCTGTGCTGCATATAATGTTAATAAACGTGCTTGATCAATTTTGATACGGGCCTCGCTGATACGCTCAAAGTTACCACCCAATTGCAGTAGCGGCTTGCCAAATGCGGTACGTGACATCCCGCGATTTACTGCCAGCTCCATGGATTTTTCGGCAGCACCAATACAACGCATGCAATGATGAATACGTCCTGGCCCTAAGCGACCTTGCGCGATCTCAAAGCCCATACCAGGTCCACCAATAAAGTGACTAACTGGCACACGGACATTCTCAAAGCTAATTTCACCATGTCCATGCGGTGCATCATAATCACCAAAGACTTTGAGCATGCGCTTGATTTTCACCCCTGCGGTTTTAACTGGCACAAGTACCATAGAGTGCTGATGATGACGGTCTGCACTTTCATCTGCGGTATATGCCATCACGATCAAAACATCAACTGCTGGATCACCAAGACCAGATGACCACCACTTGCTACCATTGATTACAATCTCATCACCCTCGACGACAGCGGTTGCTTGCATGTTGGTCGCATCACTGGATGCCACATCAGGCTCAGTCATACAAAACACAGAACGTGTTTCGCCTGACAGTAGCGGAGTCAGCCATTTGTCTTGCTGTTCTTGAGAGCCATAACGCCATAGCAGTTCCATATTGCCACTATCAGGTGCATTGCAGTTGAATACATGTGGTGCAAGCAAGCTGCGACCAGTCAACTCTGCGATAGGCGCATAATCAGTGACTGAAAGTCCTGCACCCAACGTATCATCAGGTAAGAATAAATTCCACAGGCCCTCTTCACGAGCTTGTTTACGTAGATTTTCGTAGGCTTCTGGCCATTCCCAGTTTTCCCAGTTGCCATCAGGATTTTTTTTGTGACATTCTTCCCAGAACTGCGCTTCGATGGGTTCAATGTGCGTTTCGATGAAAGCTTTGACTTTGGCATGCATGGCTTGACCATGTTCTGTTGCGGTAAACATTAAATTGTCGTTAGACATAAATGACTTCCTTTTCTTTATTAATTGATTGTCTAAATCATGTGTTGATAAAAGCTCTATGAGAACTTTAGTGCACGCACGTATACTGTTTTCCGTGTGCTACATTTATAACACAGCAAATGTCAATAAACAGCAAAAAGGCGCGACCAGCTAGGCCACGCCTTTTACAAAATATAAACAATGTATCTAAAAAATCTTGAGCCGTAAATTACTACTATTTAACTATCGTAATGATAACTAACATTATTTCAGAATATTTAAGCGGCTGTTTAGGTCGAAACGTGCCAGTGCATCAGGTAATTTATCTACAGCGATGCTCAATGTTGCTTCTGCTGCTTGAGCCAAACCTAACTTTTCTGCTAACGTCGGCTTCTGACGCGAATACAATGCATATACTTCATTATCTTCCATACGCTCCAAAATATAGCTGTCTGATGTCTGCAGACTATCAATTAAGTTAAGCTTCAACGCATCTTCACCATACCAATGCTCACCCGTGGCTACTTTGGCAACATCGAGTTCTGGACGATAGGTATTAACGAAATGCTTGAATAGCTCATGCGTCTGCTCTAGCTCTTCTTGGTATTTGGCGCGGTCTTCGGTATCATTTTCACCAAATACAGTTACTGTGCGCTTATAGTCACCAGCAGTAAACATCTCATAATCGACGTCATGGTTTTTTAGCCATTTATGAAAATTTGGTAGTTGCGATACCACACCAATTGAACCAATGATAGCGAATGGCGCTGCTATTATATTATCTGCAACACAAGCCATCATATAGCCACCGCTCGCCGCCACTTTATCGACACAAACAGTCAATTTTAGGCCAGCATCTTTTAATCGAACCAACTGTGCTGCCGCCAAACCATAGCCGTGTACCAAACCACCGCCTGATTCAAGACGTACGATAACCTCGTCACCTTTGTTTGCTGTGCTAATTAGACTGCTGATTTCTTCACGCAAGTGTTTGACCGCAGTTGCTTTGATGTCACCGTCGAAATCAAGCACAAAAACTTGTGCCTTATCATCGGTATGTTTTTTCTTACTCTTAGTTTTTGCTTTCAGTGCTTGCTTGGCTTTTTTGGCCATGGCTTTTTTGAACTGTTTGAGGGCAGCTTTGCCTTGAGTAGCTTCCACCAGATCTTCGCGGCGCTGCTTTTGAGCATCATTTAAGTGACGTATTTTAAGCTCAACAGGGTTTTTAGGGGGGTGAGATAGCATGTTTATAAATCCTCAAGTCAGTAAATATATTGATATTGCTGTTTTTATTAACGTGCGATTGATATGTGCACACTAGGCAGTGTTTTCAAGCATAATGACAATATTTAACCTAATACAAATATCCCTGAATAAATACATCTGATACTTGTATATTCCCGTTATTTGATTGAACTCAGCTGGTTGTATAACAAAGGGAGATTAGGCATAATATGCGTTTATATCAAATTTTCTGCAGCCAACGTGATGACCATATGTCTTAATCGCGTTGTTTGTGTGTTTTTTTTGCAAATAGCTTGAAACGCACCGCAATGGCTGCATTATTGTACTTTGAATTGGGCTGATAACTGGATAACCATATTATGACGCATAGCGAATACCGAGACGAATATTGCGGAGCTGTAACCGAAAGCTTGATTGATCAAACCATTAGTGTCGTAGGCTGGGTACATCGTCGTCGAGATCACGGTGGCGTGATTTTTTTAGACATGCGTGACCGTGCTGGTATCTTACAGGTCGTCGTTGATCCTGACACTCCAGAAGCTTTTGCGACTGCTGATGCAGTACGTCCAGAATACGTGCTAAAAATTACTGGTCGCGTACGTCGTCGTTATGAAGGCACTGAAAACGCTAATATGACCAGTGGCCAAATTGAGCTATTGGGCAAAGAAATTGAAGTATTAGCCAAATCTGAAACACCGCCATTCCCATTGAATGACGAAAAAAGCACAGTATCAGAAGACTTGCGCCTAAAATATCGCTATCTGGATATGCGTCGTCCGCAAATGCAAGAGCGTATGGTGTTCCGTGCTAAGGCAACCTCAGCGATTCGTCGTTATCTAGACGATCATGGTTTCTTAGACGTTGAGACACCGATTCTAACTCGTGCAACGCCTGAAGGTGCGCGTGATTATCTTGTACCATCACGTACTCGTCCAGGTAACTTCTTTGCCCTGCCGCAGTCACCACAGCTATTTAAGCAATTATTGATGGTTTCAGGTTTTGACCGTTATTATCAAATTGCTAAATGCTTCCGTGATGAAGATCTACGTGCCGATCGTCAGCCTGAATTTACTCAGGTGGATATCGAGACGTCTTTCTTGAACGAAGAAGAAATCATGAACATCAACGAAGGTCTGATCAAGCATTTGTTCAAGACCATGATGGACGTTGAGTTCGAGCAGTTCCCACGCATGACTTACGCAGAAGCAATGCGCGACTATGCATCAGACAAGCCTGACCTACGTATTCCTCTAAAGTTAGTTGACGTTGCAGATTTGATGAAAGACGTTGACTTTAAGGTGTTTGCTGGTCCTGCTAACGATCCTAAAGGCCGCGTGGCTGCCCTACGTATCCCTGGTGGCGCGTCACTAAGCCGTAAGCAGATCGATGCTTATACCAAGTTCGTTGGTATTTATGGCGCACGTGGTTTGGCTTATATCAAAGTCAACGACGCTAGCAGCATTAACAACGGTGTGGACAAAGAGTCTGGCCTACAGTCTCCAATCATCAAAAACATGACTGACGATGTACTTGTTAGCTTGATCGAGCGTACTGCTGCAGAAGATGGCGATATTATCTTCTTTGGTGCTGATAAAGCCAGTGTCGTGAACGATGCCATCGGCGCATTACGTCAAAAAATCGGTCTAGACCTTGAAATGACAACTTGTGAGTGGGCACCACTTTGGGTCACTGACTTCCCAATGTTTGAAGAAACTGAAGATGGTCGTTGGACGTCGATGCATCACCCGTTCACTAAGCCTAAAGGCTCAGTTGAAGAATTGAAAAACAACCCAGAGTCTGCTCTTTCTATCGCTTATGACATGGTATTGAACGGTACTGAGATTGGTGGTGGTAGCTTACGTATCAATACTTATGATATGCAGCAAGCTGTCCTTGAAGCTTTGGGTATTGGTGAGCAAGAAGCTGAAGACAAATTTGGTTTCTTACTTGATGCCCTAAAATTTGGTGCGCCACCGCATGGCGGCCTAGCATTTGGTTTGGATCGTTTGATTATGCTCATGGTAGGCGCAAGCTCTATCCGTGACGTTATCGCCTTCCCAAAAACCAAAACTGCTGATTGCCCATTGACCCAAGCACCTGCTGGCGTTGATAGCAAACAACTACGTGAGCTTGGTATCCGTGTGCGTGAAAAAGTACAGGCTGATACCAACAAGCCTGCTGAGTAAATCGCTTAATGATGCGCGATTACTGTCTACAGTGCTTGTTACGTGATTCATTACCATGTGAGTGGTCATGAATCCGTATCATATTTTTAAATACGTGCCATTGTCTGTACTACAGATATTGGCACGTTTTGTTGCGTGGGTAATTGTTCAGCTACCTCGTTTGAGCATCATGCGTACTATCGATATAAATATTTCATTGATTGCGCCCACGCTTCCCAAAGCAAAAAAACAAGCACTGACTAAAGACATTATCTATCATCAATGTTTGACCAGTATTGAATCTATGAAGAGCTGGGCGATGTCACCTGAATGGAGCATCGCTCAAATTTGTGATGTCCATAATAAAGACATTCTAATAGAAGGTCTTGCCAATCTTAACGGCATGCTGGCTATCGTTCCTCATCTCGGTACTTGGGAGATGATGAATGCTTGGCTCAATCAATTTGGTGCGCCAACCATCATGTACAAACCTGTGAAGGGTAAGCTCACTAATGAGTTTGTCTTACAAGGTAGATCACGTCTCAACGCAACGTTGGTACCTACCGATGGTAGCGGGGTCAAAGCCGTATTCAAAACCCTCAAGCAAGGTGGGTTTAGTATTGTACTGCCAGATCACGTACCAGAACCCTCAGGCGGCGTTGTCGTTCCATTCTTTGGTATTGAAACACTAACCAGTACACTTGCCTCAAAATTAGCCAGTAAAACCAAATGTGATCTAGTTGGCTTATCTTGTATTCGCCGTACCGATGGACGCGGTTTTGATATCTACTGCTACAAGCTCGACAATCCAGCCTTATACGATCGTAATGCTGAAGTGGCGACTCATGCTCTCAATCAGGCCATGGAGCGTATGATTACAGACAATTACAGTCACTATATGTGGGGCTACCGACGTTTTAAGCGTATACCAAACTTGGGCAATCCTTATAAGAAAGATAAAGAGACTTTAGCAGCTTTTATCCAATCTCATCATTCTAACGTTTCTAATCAGCCTGATAGTAATGCCAACGATAGCGTCAAAAATGACAACATTAAAAGTGACAACATTAAAAATGATAGCGCTGTTAAAAATAATAACACTAAGCTCGACAATCATTAGTCATTATCAACCTAACGTTGCACTATTTAGACGTACCATCAGTTACAGCTATGCTAATATTGGCTGAGCTCTATATCCTTTTATTTTTATTAGTCCTTCATTTATCTGACTATTATCTCAATACGAGTGCATTATGACATCTGACGTAACTAAGACCTCATCTATAAACTCTAGTAACATCAGCACACATGCGGCTGAACAGCGCTATATCATCTGTATGAAATGGGGCGACAAATATGGTCCTGAATACGTCAATCGTCTCTACAATATGGTTAGCCGACATCTAACCTTAGATTTTCAAATGGTCTGCTTAACCGATGACAGCGCAGGTATTAACCCTGCGATTGCTTGTTATCCGATACCTGACATGGATTTACCAGCAGGCCCTGAACGTGGTTGGAAAAAACTGACTACCTTCAAGCCTGAGCTGTATGATCTAAAAGGTATTGCACTATTTTTAGATATCGATATTGTTATTGTTGATAATATTGATGCGTTTTTTACGTATCAGGCGGAGCATGAAGACAGTGTCGTCATCATCCGCGACTGGAAAAAACCTTGGCGCATGATTGGTAACAGCTCTGTCTATCGCTTCAATATTGGTATGAATACCTATCCTGATTTGCTATCCAATTTTGAGCGAAACTTTGAGACCATTCGCACCCAAGTACGTCATGAGCAGGCTTATCTCTCTAACTATTTGCGTGAGCATCACCACTTAGAATATTGGGATAAGACATGGTGTGTCAGCTTTAAGTACCAATGTATTGCGCCGATTCCTTTTAACTTTGTACGCACACCTACTCTGCCGGATGATGCAAAAATCGTTATCTTCCACGGTGAGATTAACCCGCCCGATGCAATTGCTGGTAGTGGCGGTAAATGGTATCGTCATGTGAGGCCAAGCCCATGGTTAAAAGACCATTGGCAGTAGATGTTTAGAAATTAACCATATTTAGACAATTTATCATTAGCGTAAAGGCAGTGTATTAAGATATAAGATAGGTGACATAAACGACTGGAAAATAGTATGGCGCTATATTTGAGATTACCTGCGACCGCTGGGTTCAATATTGATAATGAGCTCATCATTATCAAGGCTTTCAATGCCAATGAACCAGCACAAAGTTTGCATGGAAAGGACGTCAATATTATCGCCTCAGGGCCATCTATACAGCAGCTGTCATTATCAGAGCTACTAGATACGCCTACTATTTTTGTCAATGGTAGTATCAGTTTGATTGGGCAGCATCGCTTTACCGATATTGTTGGTTACGTCATTAGTGATGCGCGCTTCATCAATCATCAGCCTGAGATTTTACAGCAGTACTACACAGGTCAACCTCTATATGCAACGTTAGCTGTATTCGAAGCGATGGCCAGCACGCACCCTGATATTATGCAAACGTACCACCATGCCATGCGAGTGTTGTATCCAGTGGACAGGCCATGGGGAGTCAAGTCAAACAAGCTATTTTTTAATAAACTTATCTTTAAGAAAAAACGACTCAATAAAAAAATGCCGCTTTCATACTTTATCAATAATCCAAACTTTATTATTGATGGCGATCATAAAGCTGCTGATATTGGTGTCTCTCTTAACGTTACTCATGGATTTGTGGAAGCAGGCACTGTCGCCTATGTAGCAGCGCAGTTGGCTTTTTCGCGTCAGGCAGCGAGTATTCATCTTTACGGTATTGATCTGCTCAACAGTGAGCAACCACGGTTTTATGAAAGCAAAAACAATAGCGCACCAAGTATGCTCAGTAAAGTCATGAAGGAACGCATTGTGCCCTCGTTTAACCTACTCGGCAGAATCTATCAATTGCATGGTGTTCCTGTCATCAATCATTCTCCTATCTCTAAATCGCTATTTGACACTTTATAGGTAACGACTCGCAATTGATAACTTCTAATTGATTGTATTTACTTGGAAACCATCAAGACTTATAAACCCTCATTTTTATCTGAATCTAGAACAGAACCAAAGGCTAAGTACTGTCTTGCAATATTTTTAGATAGTAAATGCTTGTTTAGCGGCACAATATAATCTGTAAGGTTGTCTATGGCTTGGTCGATAAGTAACGCCAAACCATCAATATCACCTACCGCAATCAAGTTTTGCTCGGGTAATAGCTCTCGTGGACCAAAAGGACAATCCGTACTGATCACTGGTACACCCAGTGCTTGCGCCTCTACTATGACATAACCAAAGCCTTCAAACTTAGAGGTGAGTACCATCAATGTAGCTGATCTAATTAATGGATAAGGGTTGGTTTGGAAGCCTAAAAACTTAATACAATCGCTAATATTTAGTTGGACAGCCAACTGTTTAATTTCTTCTTCAAGCCTACCTTTACCTACTAGTACTAGTGGTAGCTTTCGTTCTGTTTTGGCATACGCTTGTAGTAAGTCTCGATGACCTTTCATACTATCAAATGAGGCTACATGTATAATGTATTCTTTATCTACTAAGCCAAAATGCTCAAGATAGCTAGACTCTGCTGCTTTGGTATTTATAGCGATAGCATCACAAGGATTATAGATTGTTGTGGTTTTGGTAATATTTCCTATAAGAGCAATCAAATCTTGATGTGCTCCCTTACTCACACAGCTACAATTATGAGCACCATAGACCATTTTTAAGTGATTTATAGTCTGTACTGGTGCCTTTAATAATTGGTTTTGGAACTGCTTAGATAGCGCCGTATGCAGTACATTTACGATATTTGGTAACTGGCTATATGCCATGATCCAGTTTATCTTATAGATATTGGCCAGTATCAAATCTGGCACTCCTATTTGGCTACGTACGTAATTATCAATACGGCTAGCAACTGATTCGTAGGCTTGTGCTTGCGTAGATTCTGGATTAAGATTCTGCTCAGAAAACACCTCATCATATGGCACTATATGATATTGCACGCGAGTGTCTAGTAGCATCTCTTTCGTCGCTTCCAAGCATAAGATATGGACACGGTAGCCCATATCTACATAAGTGCTTGCCAATGTCGTAACCATACGCTCAGCACCGCGACCTTCAAGCGCTTTTAAAATAAATAGAATAATAGGTGGCATTAGTGTCTCAGCTTAACTTTTTAACAGTATAGACATGATAGGTTAGCCAAATGAGTGTAACTATGGTCATACTTATTGCAGCGTTCTGACTTTATATGCTAGTCTCACCTACCGCTGGTGTTCGACATTTACTCAGTAAAATACTAGCACGACTTAACAGTATCTCTATAAAAAACGATAATTAGTCTAACTATCTAAATCGATTAAACCTTGTTAATAATCGCATCAGAAAATATCATAGCTAGTCTAATATAGCTACTACAATAGATGTGTATCCGTAAAGAATAGGATCAGTTATGAAGCAGCCTGATGAGAAAACATTAGACATCGTCATTGCTTGGGTAGATGGCGCAGACCCTATACTCAAACAAAAGCGAGAACAGCATAAGCCAAGTAAAGAAGTGGCATCTGACGCCATAACTGACACGCGTTTCGCCAGTGACGATGAGATATACTATAATATTGCTTCTATCATCAAATATGTGCCTTTTTGTCGCCATATATATATTGTCACAGATCAACAAAAGCCAGCGTTCATTGATGAGTTTGTTAAGCAAGGTATTTGCTCAGCAGATAAAATACGCATCGTTGATCATAAGGACATATTTTCCGGTTATGAGCAGTTTTTACCCACGTTCAATACCCGATCGATTGAGTCGATGATATGGAATATTGAGGGGCTATCTGATTACTTCATTTATATGAACGATGATTTCTTTTTTAACCAACCAGTCAGAGTAGATGACTTTTTGGATGGTAGGAAGCTGAACATTCACGGCCACTGGCGTAAAAGTGCGGCATTAAGTGCTAAGCTTAATTTACGAAAGTCTCGCTTTAAATTATTTGGAACACCGATTCAACCAAGGCATACTATTGCCCAAATGCTAAGCGCCAAAATACTCGGTATGGATAAATTCTTTGAAATTCATCACTATCCTCATATCGTTGATCGGAACATATTGAAAGATTATTTGCTTAATCATCCTCAGCTGCTAACAGAACAAATTAGATATAAATTTAGAGACGTGGCTCAAGTGAATCCGATAACCCTGATGAATCATCTAAAAATTCAAAAAAATGAAGCAAATCTAAAACCCGATACCTCTGTCAACTATCTAAAAAATGAAAGTAGTGTCGATGATTTTATTACTGCTTTAGAAGATAAATCTATTAAGTACGGTTGTATCCAAAGCCTAGATCTTCTTGAACCAGATTCACACAAGAAAATTAGCCAAGCTATGAAGCATAAATTTTTTGCGTATCTCCCCATTTCTGTGACAGAGAACACCAGCTATCTGAGCTGACACAGTATCGTGATTTTGAACCTTATTTAGCATAAACCAATTTTGGATTCGATCCATCAAAGCGTAAACATTACTTGGATATATTATGAAAATAGCAGTAGTAGGTACAGGCTACGTAGGCCTATCAAATGCAATGCTATTGGCACAGCACAACGAAGTCGTCGCTGTCGACATTGTTCCTGAAAAAATTAACTTATTAAATGCTAAGCAGTCCCCTATTGAAGATGAAGATATTGAAGATTTTTTCTCAAACAAAAATCTCAATTTTTCTGCGACACTTGATGCAGCGACAGCCTATGAAGGCGCTGATTTTATTATTGTGGCGACACCAACTGATTATGATGCCAAGACCAATTACTTTAATACATCAACGGTAGAGGCAGTAATTGAGCAAGTACTTTTGGTCAATCATCAAGCAACCATTATCATAAAATCTACCGTACCAGTGGGATATACGGCAAGTATTAGAGAACGCTATGCAACTGACCGTATCATCTTTTCACCCGAATTTTTGAGAGAAGGCAAAGCGCTGCATGACAACCTTTACCCTTCTCGAATCATTGTAGGTGAACAGTCCGAACGTGCCAAACAATTTGCCGACCTACTGTTGGAAGGGGCGATAAAAAAAGAGGTTCCTCAATTATTTACCGAATCGACTGAAGCTGAGGCGATTAAGTTATTTTCTAATACTTATTTGGCCATGCGCGTTGCTTATTTTAATGAGCTAGATACCTATGCCCAAACCTTTGGGCTTGACACCAAACAAATCATCGAAGGCATCGGCTTAGACCCGCGCATTGGTGATCATTATAATAATCCATCGTTTGGCTATGGTGGCTACTGCTTGCCTAAAGATACCAAACAGCTATTGGCAAATTATGATGAGGTGCCAAGTAACCTGATAAAAGCTATTGTCGACTCTAATAGAACTCGTAAAGACTTTATCGCTGATAAAGTTATCGAAAGACAGCCAAAGATCGTAGGCATACATCGCTTAGTGATGAAAAGCGGGTCAGATAATTTTAGAGCGTCTGCAATCCAAGGTATCATGAAGCGTATCAAAGCAAAGGGGATTGAAGTCATTGTCTATGAACCTGTGTTGAAAGAAGACAATTTCTTTAACTCGCGGGTTATTCAGGATTTAGACACTTTCAAATCAATAAGTGATGTGATTGTCGCCAACCGCTTATCTGATGAGATAAAAGATGTGGCGGACAAAGTATTTACTCGCGATTTATTTGGGAACGATTAATGAAAATTTTAGTCACTGGTGCGGCAGGCTTTATTGGTTTCCACTTAATCAAAGCATTATTGGAAACGGGCGTATCTGATAGCGAATATTCTATTGTTGGTATCGATAATATCAATGACTATTATGATGTGGATTTAAAAAAAGAGCGTTTAAGAATATTAGGTGAGATAGCATTGCCAGACAAATTTACGTTCATCAAGTTAGACCTTGCTGATCGCGAAGCCATGTCTGAGCTTTTTGCCACCCATCAATTCGATACCGTTGTTAATTTGGGCGCTCAAGCAGGCGTACGCTACTCTATCGAAAACCCAAATGCTTATATTGATTCAAACGTGGTTGGATTTGTCAATATCTTAGAAGGGTGTCGTCACCACGATATCAAGCACTTGATCTACGCCAGTTCGAGCTCCGTATATGGTATGAATATTAAGCAACCATTTACCACCGCTGACTGCGTTGATTTTCCTATCAGTTTATATGCAGCCACGAAAAAATCAAACGAGCTCATGGCGCATAGCTACAGCCATTTGTATAATATCCCTACGACAGGATTGAGGTTTTTTACCGTTTACGGCCCTTATGGTCGACCTGATATGGCATATTTTTCTTTTACCAAAAAAATTCTGGCTGGTGAACCAATCAATGTCTTCAATAATGGTGATATGCAGCGTGACTTTACCTACATTGATGATATTGTAAAAGGTATCATCAAGATAATAGATAAGGCCCCCTCTCCTCAATACTCTACTATCACGACAGCAACTGCCCCTTATAAAATATATAACATTGGCAATAACCAACCAGTGACTTTACGCCGTTTTATCACTGCTATCGAAAGCGCTTGTGGCAAAAAAGCACAGGAAAACTTATTACCGATGCAAGCAGGTGATGTGCCTATTACCTACGCAGATATAGATGAGTTGGTAGAGGATATTGGCTTCAAACCTGAAACCAGTATCGAAAAGGGTATCAAAAAATTTGTTGAATGGTACAAGCAATACTATTCATTTTAAGCGGAAGTATTTTATAAACTATTTTGGTATCAATTTTTTAGACAGACGTTTAAGCCCTAATCGCATTGTACTTGTTCAAAGGATTTTAGTGACATGGCTACACCTTCAAACTGGCAAAGAAAACTACTATTGATATTTCTAAGTGAAAAAAGATTGAATGCGGGTAAGGTTGTCAAAAACTATGATGGCAAAAGCTTTGATAAGATGAAAACGACAATAATAACCGAGTCATTGTGTGATACTGAAGCACTGACAGATGAGCGTAAAAGTACAGACTTAGAAACTCACTTAAATAACTTAAAGTATCAGTCATTAGGAGAGTCTGAGCTCTGCTTTTATCACAATACGCTTATTATATTGATGCGGCGTAAATACAAAATAGACAAAACGTTTGCTGAATTTGAAAAACTTTGGGAGACAGAAAGCAACTATTTATTGGAGCATTTATCGCTACGCTGGATTGTTTCAGCTTGTGATACTTTTATCGACCATTCAAATGACCCTAGTAGAGTTGCAATTCTCATGAATGTCATTACTCTAATGAATACGTTGAGAGTGCATGAAACTAGACGTTTTTTACAGCTGAATACAGATTCTGAGTCATTGCCGCTAATAAAAGAAAAAACTGAAAAACTTTATGCTGGGGATCTGCCACTATATGAGGGGCTTACCTATTTTCGTATAGGTACAGACGATAGCTTAAGGAATATGCGTAAACGCTACAAAAAATTCATTAAAGTCGATAAATTAGCTACTACTATTCTACTAGCTGTATTTGAAAAGCTTCAAAACAATCAAAGTGCTTTTGCATTGATACGACAGCTACATAGAGATGATTGGTCTAAATGGTGGAGTGACTAAAAGTTATTTAGCTTTCCTTTATTCGTGTACAAAATCGATATACTTTTTGGCAACTGTAGTAGGGAGTAGTGCTTTATCAAATTCAGAAGAGAACCGCTCTGGATTGTTCATTGCTAAACTAAGTTTTTCAGCAATAGCATCTATATCTCTTATAGGCATCAAGTTATTTTTTGGTAAAAGCTCACTCGGGCCAGACTGGCAATCA
>NZ_JBQSVH010000007.1:0-138259 GCF_052376135.1 Psychrobacter sp. AOP7-C1-14
TGAATGATCAATAAAAAGCTGTTTAACGGCTCATAATAGAACTAAATCATCATAAACCTAGCTATCAACCGCACGAACCATTGCTTAAACAATGCTCCGAACTAATTCTTGTATCCGTTATTATACGCTGACTTATCTTAAATAGTCATACATCTCTCAATCAAAATCAACTTCTCTCTAGCTAGTAGATATAAATTTCGATTGATTATAATCTTTCTTATAACCGTATAATTATCTTGATATGTAAGGTCGCAATGTTAGCTGACCGACATCATCAAACAATCTATAAAATCCGTTAATATATGGAATAGCAGTCCAGTTCCAATGATATTAAAAGGCTTACGAAGAAAGAGTAAAAAAAATATACTAGCATCGCATAATAAGTATGTAACGGATGAAAATTAATGCTACATCTATTTGCCTGAAATATTGGATTTGCTACCAAATGATCTAGATCAACCAACATGGTCGCAAGCAAAATCAGATATGCTTTTTTCCACTCTTTTCTAAAAAACGCAATCGCGATAAAAAGAGGAAAACCAAAGTGCAAGGAGTAATGTATCAATGTCTGCATACTAACCTATTAGTTTTAGTCTTCTCTATATAAGACCATCAAAACCAATATTTATTAATATACTGACAGCACTAAAAGGCAACACCTCAGTGTTACCTTTGAATCATTGTCTATTGCACTACTGTTATATATTTCAATATTCTATAATTTCGATATCGACGCAAAGTTATATAAATAGCAAAGCAAGCATAAAAAGTATAAACAATAAATGGAGCTCATATCGAGAATTGAACTCGAGACCTCTCCCTTACCAAGGGAGTGCTCTACCGCTGAGCTATATGAGCGTATATTGAAACCTTTGATCTGCACTAAAAAAAATATCACGATACAGCAATAATTACTGACTCTCGTGATGATTTATTGTTATGCTTTGCGATGGTGTATATATGGAGCGGGTGGCGGGAATCGAACCCGCGTCATTAGCTTGGAAGGCTAAGGTGTTACCATTATACCACACCCGCATTTACTCTTATTCAGGACAGCTCTAATCGAGAGTTGTTAAATTCAGAGCATGCTTGGCGCTATGACAAACTTTAGAAAATATGGTGGTGGGAGAAGGATTCGAACCTTCGAAGCTTTCGCGACAGATTTACAGTCTGTTGGGTTTGACCGCTCCCCAATCCCACCTTAGGGTGCTTTGAACAAAAATGACTTTCATTTAAGACAAATTCATAAAAAGCTACTTTGAAAGAGATGGTGCCGACTGCCGGGATCGAACTGGCGACCTACTGATTACAAGTCAGTTGCTCTACCAACTGAGCTAAGTCGGCTTGTTCTCTCTAAAGTGGTGGCTATTCTATCAAATTTTTTGAGATGCGCAAGTACTTTTTCATCTTTTTTTGAATTAATTTAATATAAATATTTAAGTCACTGATTAGGATGGTTTTTTTATCAGTAAAAATATGGCAGTAAGTTGGCTTTTTACTTGCTGCCTTTATCTTTGCCATATTACTGGCTATTTAATTAGCGAATGCGCAAGCCGTTACAGGCCATTTCTACGGCTTTTATTAATGCTAATGCCTTTTTATTGGTTTCATCCCATTCTTTTTCTGGCATAGAATCAGCAACGACTCCTGCTCCAGCTTGAATATGTACCTCACCACGCCGCATCACCGCAGTACGAATAGCAATGGCAGTATCCATATTACCATTCCACCCTAAATAACCAACTGAACCACCAAATACCGTTCGGCGCACTGGTTCTATCTCATCGATAATCTGCATGGCGCGGATTTTAGGAGCACCCGATAGCGTACCAGCTGGGAAAGTGGCGCAGAACACATCTAGCGCATCTTTGTCAGCTCGTATTGTACCTTCCACATTGGATGCGATATGCATCACTTGCGAGTAGCGCTCTATAAACATTTTCTCTGTGACTTTGACACTACCATACTCACAAACGCGGCCAATATCATTGCGACCTAAATCAATGAGCATTAGATGCTCGGCTGTTTCCTTCTTATCATCTAGCAGCTCTTGCTCAAGCGCTAGGTCTTCGGCCTCATCTCGACCACGTTGCCGTGTCCCTGCCAGTGGCCTTACGGTCACCTTGCCATTTTCGATACGAGATAGGATTTCAGGAGAAGCACCGATAATATCAAAGCGTTTGTGATCATCAAGTGTATAGCCATGCACCAAAAACAGATACGGTGATGGGTTCAGGTAGCGTAACGCACGATATACGGCTAGAGAGTCGCCTGTATAGTCGGCTGTCAGCCGTTGCGCTGGTACTACCTGCATGACATCACCTTTAGCGATGTAATCCTTTATCTTATTAACGTCGCTACAATATTTTTCGGCACCTGTTTGCGATATAAATTTAGGCGTAGGCATTATGGGGGCGCACAAGTTGGATGGCTCAGCTAGCTTTTCCTCGATTTGCTCTAACTCTCGTATAGCCGAACTATAGCCATCCTCAGACTGGCAATCAGCATAGACGATGATTGATAGTGTATTCTCTAAATTATCAAATACAATAACGCTCATCGAAAGCATCAGCCACATATCTGGCATCGACATTGGATTGGGCGCATCAGATAAACCCACACTTGGTTCAATAACACGTACCATATCGTATCCAAAGTAACCGACTAGACCGCCGCTAAAGCTCGGCATCGACGGCACATCTTCAGTGGTTGGCATCTGATATTGCGTCATCAGCTCACGCAGGTAGTCGAAAGGATTCTCTACTGCCTCTGTATCAATATGATCGTTCCGTTTGGTTGTCATATTGCCACCAGAGTATTGCAAAATAAGATCGCTACCCAATCCAATCATGGAGTATCGTGCCCAGCGCTCACCGCCTACTACAGATTCAAACAGATAGGCAGAGCCGTTCAGATCACGCACTTTAGAGAATACAGACACAGGCGTTTGTGCATCCATTAGACGTTTTTTTACTAGTGGTGCATGGCTAAAGCCTCTATCTTTAAAAGCTTGGTATTCTTCAAAAGTCATCATAATAGCGCTCTCTTAGCACCTTATAGGCAATAATAAAACCATAAGCTGCTCTATAAAATATAGCGCCAATATTCGCTAAAATATCGACGCTACAATGAGTCATTTGTTTAAAAAATGGCGAGTACAATAAGTCTCTTTATCAAAACTTACGAAAAAGACTTAGTGCATAGTTCAATTATGCACCGCCCATATTAAACAACCATAAGGCCAAACCAATAATTAGAATGATCACAAATACCCATATAAACCAGCCACCGCTTGTCTTCTTTTCTACATGACCTGTATGAGCAGGGTTGCTGATTTCTTGATCCATCGCATTATTGCCTTCGGTACCAAGATCACGCGCCTGCCCTAAATTAGCCGTGCCTGAAAACTGTGCACTAGCTGCTTGTTTGGCTTTTAAAACTTCAGGATCTGCTTCTTCTTGCAGCTCTGTCTTTGTCGTTTTGTCATGTTCATCTTGGACTTTTGGCTCTTCATGCTTTGCTGGCTCTTCATGCACTGCTGGGCGCTCTTCTACCAATGGTGCGCTATCAGTAGATGCTGTCTGTGGTGGCTCTGTGGCCGTCACAGCTTCTGTTTCAGTTGCTGTTGGTACAGTTGTATCAGCTACCACCTCTGTAGCAACTGGCGTTTCTTCTACTGGCGTAGGCGATGCTGCGTCTGCATCAGACAGCACCTCATCAATGCCCGTTTCTTTGACCACTGGACCTGTATCAACGGCTTCTTCAGTAGCTGTTTCTTCACCAACTGGCTCTTCAAAAGCGAGCTCTTCGACAACAGGTTCAACGGTCTCATTCGCAGGATTTACTGAGTCTTCGCTTGTATCTGAGTCAATATCTACAGTGGCAGCATCATTTGTAGCAGGTAACACTTCTTCGATACCAGTTTCTTTTATCACTGGCTCGTTGACTGCTTGCTCTTTGATTGGATCTTCTTCAAGAACGCTTTCTTCAAATACTTGCTCTCCGGTCACAGGCTCATTAGCAGAAGCCTCTGTCACGGCAGCTGTATCAGTACTTTCATATGCATTCGCTACTAGCTCTTCTGTAGTCACTGGTGCAGCAGATGCCTGTACTTGAAAGCTAAAACTTGCAAAACCAAGCGTGTCATTTACTTTTAGATGACTAGATTCATTACCTTCGATACGCTGCTCATTAATAAACGTGCCATTAGAAGAATCTAAATCTTTTACGTATAGTTGACCGTCCAACACACTGAGTACCGCATGATTGCGAGAGACCTGTTTGCTACCTAGGACTACGTCATTATCACTACCACGGCCTATAGATAAGCTATCACTAACTGTCAGTGTCAGGTCACCTAGTGCTTCCGTCAACGCATTCAGCTGCCAAGTTGTACTTGCTGCCGTATTCATACTATCTGTCTCGTTTGTCATGTTATAACTCCTTATTTTTCTATTGGATATCCAATGATGCCAAAAATAATAACTCTAAAATATTACTGCCAATTTATGATAAATATTGTCGCTATTTCTTTAATAATATTTGTCTAGTACAACTTATTAAATATTTTCCCCAAACACTGTACAGTATCTACTTTGGTATAAAATGAGGTTTTATAACTTTATCGAGCTTGCTATACGGGATATTAAGGACAGGCATACCATAGGCATATGGGCCGATAGAGTAATGCTGATAACGAATACTAATACCCGTGTCTGTCAAAGTCACATTATCGCTTAACGTAAACGGCCAGTTTTTCTCATAACTACTTACGTCTTCAGCAACTGTTTTAACCCACGTTTTATAAGCATCATAAGCAAGCGCTTCAAAACGGGGTTTTTTACCTGAAATAAGCATGTCGTCAAGCGTGACTTGCTTTTTAGTACTTGGGTCAAACACTAGATACTCGCTATAAGGCATACCATGTGCACCACCAGTATAGACGTAAGAGCTAATCTCAAACAGTTCAAAGTTATCGATATGACCTAGATAATTGGGCGCTACCATCAGATTATAACCCCAAGACACATCATCAGGCATATCCTGAAATTGCGAACTTACAAAGCTATCAAGAGCAGCCGTAACTTCTTTTTCGCTGCTTTTACCTTTGATAGGTGCTGACTCTATCATCTGACTATTGACGACTATGTTATCGATACGAGCGTTGACAGTCTCATCTATCCAGCTTTGACTGCTTTTGAGATATTTAACTTCAATTTCTGGACAGTTATCACGCTTGCCACACGTCTTTTGTATATCACTGGGCAGTTGATACGGTAGGTACTCAGTACTGCTAATAAAGCTTCCTGCATTTACCGACATACTAACTGCGCCTAACACTAGGCTACCAGCTAACATAGCAATTGAACGTCTCTGGCTTGCCTTTATCGAACGTAGACCAGCCGATATAGATTTATTATCAGTTTGAGTCGTAGTGTGCATGTGTCCTCTTTCACAAATATAAAATGCCATTCAACATTCTACCGTAACAATTGCAATGTATTGTAGGAAGACTGTTTGTGTTTTTGAAGTGGTGTAAGCAAACGGATACCTGACTCCTGTCATTTAAATCACAGATACAGGCAATAAAAAAGACACGGCTAGCGTGTCTTAATCAGTAAACGATACAGGAGTATAAATAAATTTAATGTTCGCGAGTGCTACTAAAAGTCACTTCTGGATAGCGATCTTGCATTAGCTGTAGGTTGACGCGTGATGGTGCAAGATACGTTAGATAACCACCACCATCTATCGACAATTGGTCATGGGCTTTTTTCTTAAATTTCGCCAATGCTACTTCGTCATCGCAATGAATCCAGCGTACCGTAGCTATAGATACGGGCTCAAACGTACATTGAACCTTATACTCTTCTTTTAGACGATGCGCGACCACCTCAAACTGTAGTACGCCGACTGCACCTAACACCAAATCATTGTTAATCTGCGGCATAAATACCTGCGTTGCGCCCTCTTCGCTCAATTGCTGTAAACCTTTTTGCAGTGCTTTTGATTTGAGCGGATCTTTTAGCACCACACGGCGGAACAGTTCAGGTGCAAAATGTGGAATACCCGTAAAGCTCAACTCCTCGCCTGCTGTGAAGCTATCACCGATAGAGATGGTGCCATGGTTGTGCAAACCAATGATATCACCTGGATAGGCTTCTTCTAGTGCCTCGCGGTCGCCTGCCAAAAAGGTCAGCGCATCAGCAATACGCACGTCTTTACCCAGACGTACATGCTTCATTTTCATGCCCTTCTCGTACTTACCAGAACATACTCGCAAGAACGCAATGCGGTCACGGTGACGCGGATCCATATTGGCCTGAATTTTAAATACAAAGCCTGTAAAGTCCGTTTCGGTTGCTGATACTTCACGCTCAGTCGTTGGGTGGGCTTTCGGCGCCGGGGCATACTTAACCAAGGTATCAAGTACCATGTTGACCCCAAAGTTACCCAATGCCGTGCCAAACAATACTGGCGTCATCTCTCCCGCCAAAAATGATTCAACACTGAACTCTTCTAGCGCCATCTGTACCAGCTCAAGTGACTCTTCGAACGCATCAAACATCAGTGTTCCTAGACGTTCACGGATATCTGGATAATCATAGCCCTCGCGAGTCTCAGAAACGGTCATCTTGCCGCCATTACCTTTTTCATATAGGTAGGTTTTGTCTTCTGCAAGGTGATAGACCCCAACAAAATCCTGTCCCATACCAATCGGCCAAGTGACTGGCACACACTTAATCTTTAACACCGATTCGATTTCACTAAGCAACTCAAGCGGCTCACGAATCTGACGATCTAGTTTATTGACGAATGAGATGATAGGCGTATCACGCATACGACACACTTCCATCAGCTTGATGGTACGTTCCTCGACACCTTTTGCACCATCGACCATCATCAGCGCACTATCCACTGCGGTCAACGTACGATACGTATCTTCACTAAAGTCGGCGTGACCTGGGGTGTCTAGTAGGTTGACCATATGGTCTTTGTACGGGAACTGCATAACAGATGTCGTGATTGAGATACCACGCTCTTGCTCCATGCTCATCCAATCTGAGGTTGCATGACGATCGGTTTTACGGCCTTTTACTTCGCCCACTACCTGAATCGCTTGGCCCCACAATAGGAGTTTTTCGGTCATGGTGGTCTTACCAGCATCAGGATGCGAGATAATGGCAAAGGTACGGCGCTTAGCAACTTCTTTGTTTAATTTCTTTGGATCTACGCTCATAATTTTCAGCTTCAACAGTTATGTGATTTAGAAGTGACTCTAAATAAATAAAATAAATAATGGGCGTATTGTAGCGGATTTAGCATCAGGGTGCAGAATTAGCGTATAAAAAAACACGCCCTATTATTTAAATAAAGCGTGTTTTTGAGCTTTCTAATTGCAATCATCATACTGAATTAGCACGACTAATAACCATCAACTCATCTCAATAGTAGCGTTTGATTTGCTCAGCTAAGAAGTCGCCAGCCACCTCATTGACGATCGTACAATCGACTACATCAAAACGACTGTCTGTGTTCGGATCGGTACTGCCTTTGGCGACATAGTTTGCTTCATAAACGTCCTTTTCATACTCAACACCGCTATATTCATAAGCAGGCTGATCATCGTACTCAAAAAACATGACTTGCGCAGCTTGTTGCTGATTGCCTTCGCCTACGCCAAACTGAGAAGTTCTGTGATCTCTATCTGCACTAAAGCGGGTTTTAGCCACGTCAATCCATCTCTCTATTGAGGCATATCCAGTTTTATTTTTATCATTGAATGCCAAAAATGAGCGCTCACTGGTTACCACAGGAATGTAACAAACCGACCCTTCTGGGAAAGCAACATTGGTTGGAATTTCAGAGTAGTTATTTAAGTCGGTAATAATGCCGTATCTATTGTTTATGTTTGCACTAGCAACATAGCTGTTCGCACGCAAACCGGATAAGTTGAGCGTCTTGTAAGTGGTTTCGTAGTCTAGCTGGTTGTTAGTGTTTTTTTCATAGATAGGGCGTTTGACCATCCGGTTATTAACCTCAATGTTTTTATTTTCAAGTCGGCCCTCGAAGTCGTCTGCCAGCACCGTTCTATCTAAATCATTCAGGCTTTGATTGCTATAACTGTTGATGATATTGGTTGTTTTGATCTCGCGGGCACCAGTACGATAGGTTTCATCTATTCTCGCGATTGCCGTAGCATTGGCTTTGCTGTCATAGCTATTAGCGAAGCTTGTCAATGTAATCTCGCTACTAGCCGTCCCATAAGCGCCGTCTTCTTCACACCCTATCAAAGCGAGCGTCGTCAAAAAGCAAACACTAGGTATCGCAATCCATCTATTCATCAAACAATGTCCTTATGACTAAGACTTATATTATCTATACTAATACGTACACATGGTTCATTGTCGCTATTGTACCTCTTTGACGACTGTACGATAAGACTGTAAATCTAAAAACGAAGGAAACTGTGCTCAAAACTTTATTTACAAACTAGCAGTATATATTTACTCTCTATGCACTGAGCTGCGTGAGCGATTTGTTATGCTAGGTCTCATATTAAGATTTATCACTCAAATATAAACATAAAAACTCACAACAAAGGATGTGTCATGAAATCTCTATATTCTACTAAATCTACAGTTACCGGCGGTCGCATGGGTACGGCAACCTTAAGCGATAGTGATCTTGAAATCAATATGGTACCACCAGGCGGTAATGAAAAAGGTAACAATCCTGAGCAATTACTCGCTATGGGTTATGGCGCTTGTTTTGATGGTGCTTTAGGCGTAGTTAAAAAAATGGAAAGCGCAACATTTGGCTCAACTGTTGAGACCTCTGTAGACCTATTACAAGATGACAGTCACGAATATAAGCTTGCCGTAAAAATTCATGTCATCGCTGATAATACAGATCTATCTGCTGACGAAATCCAAAAATTGGTCGAAAAGGCGCATGAAGTATGCCCATACTCGAAAGCAACCAACGGTAACATTGATGTTGAAGTCTCTTCAGAAGTAAAATAACGCATTCAGAGACTTGTTATCAACATCCATCAAATGATAAATAGTTGATAGTTATTTAGTACTAAAAGAACTCAGACTATCTGGGTTCTTTTTTTGTCTTTAGCATTTTATTTGCCCTAACAATGGAATATCGAAAACTCAATTTAGATTTCAATAAAAAGAACACGATAGAATACATCGTAACGATTAAGCAGTTCGGCACGCGCTGATTTTATCGTTATAATAAGCATATATATTTTTACCTAATAGCTGATAAGTGACTTTTATGACTGATGACATAGCTGACAATACCACCGATAACGACCACAATTCTCATCAAGCGCTTGACCCCAAATCACTACCGAACTTCGATACCATGCCTAACGTGGCGCTGATGGATACCAGTCACGTAGACAAAGATCAACCACCTTTTATTTTGGTTGATGGCTCCTATTATCTGTTTCGCACTTATCACGCCCTACCAAAAACCATGCAAAACTCGCAGGGCCTCATCACCAATGCGATACGCGGTACACTCAACGCATTACTCAAACTGATGCGTCGCTATCACCCTACCCATATGGCGGTCTGCTTCGATACCAAATCACCGACTTTTCGCCATCATATGTCTGCTGATTACAAAGCCGCTCGTCCGCCCATTGATATCGAGCTAGTAGAGCAAATTCCTTATATTCATCGTTTGGTCTCTGCATTAGGTATACCACTGTTGCGCATCGAAGGTGCAGAGGCCGACGATATCATCGGTACACTTGCCCATCGTGCTGTCGAACAAGGTCATCATGTGGTTATCTCAACGGGTGATAAAGACATGATGCAGTTGGTCAATGATTGCGTCATACTGGAAGATAGCTTTACGGGCAAAATCACGGATACCCCAGCGGTAATCGATAAGTTTGGTATTAATCCAAATCAAATGATCGATTTCTTGACGCTAATGGGTGACGCCTCTGATGGTATTAAAGGCGTACCTGGTATTGGTAAAAAGACCGCTAAAGACTTGCTCGTTGAGTATGGTGATATCGAAAATATGCTTAAGCATATTGGCTTTATCAAAGGTCGCGGAGCTAAAGGTCTGATCGAACACGCCGACGACATTCCTTTTAACAGAAATCTTGCTACCATCGTCACTAACTTAGCAATTGGCCAAGATTGGAATGATCTAAAAATAAATACCGACCCTTGCGCGCATATAGCTGAATTACGCGACTTATATAATGAGCTTGAGTTTAGAAATGAGCTGGCATCATTGGATCACCCGAATCACCCTGCCAATGGTTCTAAAAGTGTTGCTGATAGTCAGGCCGATACTGAGTCACAAGCACAAGTAGCAAAATCACTCCAATCAACCAAAAGCGACAACATTAAAGACAACGCTAGCCATGATAAAGCGTGGCACACTGTACTCGACGAGCCAGCGCTTGATAGCTTAGTCGAGTCGTTAGAAGCTGCTCCGCACTTTGTCATTGATACCGAGACCACTAGCGTTCATTGGCGTGATGCAAAAATTGTCGGTTTATCCTTTGCGTTGCAAGCACATGAAGCGTATTACATTCCGCTTACGCATAGCCTAGAAGATGATGAGCTGACAGCCAAGCAGCTTGATCGTGATATGGTATTGGCTCGCTTAAAACCTATACTAGAAAATCCCAAAATTGGCAAAATCGGTCAGCATTTGAAATATGATGCGCATATCCTCGCTCACTATGATATCGATCTAGTTGGCGCCATACATGAGCAGCCAAACAACTGGGCAATGGATACTATGCTTGCCAGCTACGTCATCAATGCAGCAGCCACTCGCCACGGTATGGATGATTTGGCACGTCATTATTTGCAAACGCAAACCATCAGCTTCGAAGACGTAGCAGGTAAAGGCGCTAAACAAGTCACCTTTGATCAAGTAGCCATCGACATCGCTAGTGACTATGCTTGTGAAGATGCGGATATCACCTATCAGTTATTTGACGTGTTCAGCGTTGAGCTGGCTAACGATGCCAGTAATGCCAAATTGCTACACGAGCTGGAAATTCCAACGGCAGAGATACTGTGCCAAATGGAAGCGAATGGTATTTTGATTAAACGCTCATTTTTAAATGAGCTTTCAAAACGCTTTGATGAAGAAATTATCGCCCTAGAAAAACGTGCCTATGAAGTGGCAGGTGAAGAGTTTAACTTAGGCTCTCCTAAGCAGCTCGGTGAGATGCTGTTTGAAAAACTAGGCGTCGCTGGCGGTAAAAAAACCAAATCAGGTCAATACTCGACTGGTGAGGCTGTACTATCAAAAATTGATCATCCATTGGTCGATATCACCTTGGAATATCGTGGACTGTCTAAGCTCAAGAGCACTTATACCGATGCATTAGATAATGTCGCAGACAGTGAAACTGATCGCGTATACACTAGCTACCACCAAGCACTAACCAGTACTGGACGTTTGTCATCGACAGATCCTAACTTGCAAAATATCCCAATTCGTACTGCGACTGGTCGCTTAATTCGTCAAGCTTTTATCGCACCAGAAGGTCGCGTGATTCTCGCCGCCGATTACTCACAAATTGAATTGCGTCTAATGGCGCACTTCTCAGGTGATAAGAACCTAACTCATGCCTTTAACGAAGGGTTAGATATTCACGCGGCCACCGCTGCCGAAGTACTTGGTAAGGATGTCGCAGACGTCACTTCAACCGAACGACGTAATGCTAAAGCCATTAACTTTGGTCTGTTATACGGGATGAGTGCCTTTGGACTTGCCAAGCAGCTACAGATGAGCCGCGGCGAGGCACAAGACTATATCGATATGTACTTTGAGCGTTATCCAGGCGTCAAAAACTATATGATCAATACGCGTGCCAGCGCTTATGAGCAAGGTTATGTCGAGACGATACTGGGCCGTAAACTCTATACGCCTGATATCAATCATAGTAACCGTATGGTCAAGCAAGGTGCTGAGCGCGCGGCGATTAACGCGCCACTACAAGGATCTGCTGCTGATCTAATCAAGCTTGCTATGATTGCCGTTGATAAAGTGCTGCCGAAAGAGCAAGCTAAAATGCTGCTACAGGTTCACGATGAATTGGTGTTTGAAGTGGATGCCTATAAAGTAGACGAAGTTAGCCAGCTGATTACTGATGCTATGCAAGATGTCTTGATAACCACTGCCGTAGAAAAAGGCTGGAGCGTCGACTTTGCTGTGCCATTATTGGTTGAAACTGATAGTGGTCAAAACTGGGATGAGGCACACTAAGTATTAACTGTCATTTTATTAAGCACCTAAGGTATGGTTATTCACATACCTTGCAGGTAAAACAGCTTTTGATAACTGATACTACACTAAATGATTATATATTATTTATATTAACAATTACTTATGACTAATTAGTTATCTTTCACAACAGCAATATCTAGCTATGGGGTTTATAATAGTGCATCTATTAAATTCTAACTATTTGGTATTTTTTGCTTTGAAGTGAGCCTACGGGCTCACTTTTTTGTTTTTAACACATTTTTTGACACGCAGGAGTCATTTATTTTGAATTCAGATGGCATCATTGAAATCCCCGGTATGATCCTGTTGTTTGCCTGCTTACTACGTTGTACACAATACTTTGTAAAAAGTCATGTCAAACAAGTTAAAGCTTTTTGGCTGGCAGCCGTACTTATATTTGTCGCTGTTATTCGTCGCGAGTTGAACTATTTACCAGACCTACTGGTTCCAAGCGATTTTTTATTGCTTGGTCAGTCTTATGACTGGTGGGAGGATAGCATCCTTACCATTATCTATCTCGTCGCGCTTGGTCTGCTAGCTTATGCAAGACACTACCTATGGGCAGTGCTAAAAACGTGCCAGTTTCACTCTATCTTAGTGTTATTGTACTGGCAGTCATGCAATACATGGGTGAGAACGCCATTGTATTCCCGCATACATTTGGTGAAATTGTCGAAGAGCTGTCTGAAACTGCAGTCTACGGTATTGCCTTGACCTACTTGTGGCGATTCAAACTGGCTGACTATCGACTAAAAATATAAACTTTGATTTAACGACCTTACTACCATACAAAGACTTAGTGAATATTTTATAAATAATTACGGCTACTTATATTGAGTAGCCGTTTTGCATTCTGACCATCGTCTTACATTTTTTGAACATCATGTCACACCTTACTACTAGTGAAAATTTGTATAAGCGTACAAACTGAGAAGTATGTTATCTACATTGCCATAAGCGATGTTTTGATAAGCGAGTACGTTACCTTTATATCTAATAACTACAATAAGGAATTATTTATGGAAAACTTAAAAAACCCATTACCAGAAGAGATGGATCAGATTGACAGCAATCGTCGTAACAACAATGGCAGCCAAAGCGAGCAAGACAACCAACTGGTCGATTTGGACAACCCTATGTTGCATACGATAGATAACGATGATGTGATTGATAATAGTGCGGGATTTAATAACTCAGAAGTCGGTAGTGATGCAACCCAAGGATTAACACCTTCACATCGTCAAAACCTTGATGAGTCACGTGTCGACGAGATTTTGGTTCAGGACAACCTTGATGACAGCGATTATCCAAATGCAATGGATATTGCTGATAGGGAAGCAGCTGGACGTAGCAACGATGATGATTTTTAGAACTTAATATAACTACTAATACAATCCTTTGCTCATAAAAAAGCACGCTTAAGATAATTAAGCGTGCTTTTTTGATTTTATTATTTAACTCGTTAAAACAGCGAGTCTTGACGGATTAAACCCAGCCATCTAACGTGCCAGCCCAACCTTTTACCAAAGGCAAACTCAACGCTTCAAGCAATTCCATATGCGTCTCATCAAGGTTCAGTGCAGGAATATAATGATACTCTTGCCCGCCAGCATTGAGGAAGTTATCACGATTTTCAATCGCCAACTCTTCTAGTGTCTCTAAACAATCTGCTGAAAACGCTGGACTAATCACCTGCACCGAGCGTACGCCTGATTTACCCCAATCCTCCAATACTACATCGGTATATGGCTTAACCCATTCTTGCTTACCAAAACGTGATTGGAAGCTAATAATCCATTCATCTTCTGTCAGACCAAGGGCTTGTGCCACTTGTGCCGCGGTACATTTACAACGTTTAGGATAAGGATCGCCTTTATCAGCATAAGGCTGCGGGATACCATGAAAACTGAACATCAATTTTTCAGGCTTACCGTGTTTTTCTTGAAAACGGCGAATAGAGTTGGCCAATGCTTGAATATAGAGCGGATGGGCAAAGTAGTCTTTGACAATTGTATAATTTGGCAAATTGCGTTGTTTTAGCGTCCACTTCGTCAGCGCATCATATACCGCACCGCCTGAAGAGGCAGAGTACTGCGGAAACAACGGTAGAATAACAAAGTGATCAACCCCTTCACCACGCAGCGTATCCATCACATCAGGCAAACCCGGGTTGCCATAGCTCATCGCAGGATGCACAGAGACGCGAAATGGAGCCACACTATCAGCCAAACGTGGTTCTAACAGCTCAACTTGGCTTTTTAATATTTTACGAATCGGTGAATCACCTTCCCAGATACTGGCGTAAGCCTCTGCTACGCGTTTGGGACGACTTGGTAAGACAAATAAATTCAGAATGATCGCCCACAGAAATTTAGGAATCTCAATCACTCGTGGGTCTGACAAAAATTGTTTGAGGTAACGACGTACGGCAGGTGCTGTTGGCTCATCTGGTGTACCAAGATTCACTAACAAAACGGCAATACGTGGGGGCAGTTTAGGTTTCATAGCAGCACTTTATTAGCAGTAAGTTATTAAGGGTGATGTCAAAATAATAAGAGATGATACTGTTAAGACACAGTTGAATGAACACCTTATTAGTGTAGCATTTTATCCATTAATGACGCAGGCTAAAAGCGTACCTATACAATTTGACACGCAGTTGCTATTTATTAGCTCTTGATTACTTGATGCTGGCGACGTATTCATTATTTGTTTATGGTGCATCTGTCATAAAAACCACGCACGAAAGGCGCGCTCGACGGTTGTACTCCAACGCGCATCACCATACAATAGGCAGGCCCAGTTTATAAAAACCGTGTAGGTAAAATAGCCTGTTAACAACGTGCCGTTTTGCTTTTATTTTATTGATGATTGTAGTCTTGCGAGGTAGCTTTGAACGCACGCTCTGATAATACCAGTGACCAGCATCCTAATTCACAACCTCACACTAACAGCTCGGCCAGTATCGACAGTACTACAGGGTCAGTGGGTGTCGTGACGCCCCAGAACTTTCATTTCGCTGAGCCCTTAACGTTAGAATGCAACCGTACCCTGCCCTCGTTTGACTTAATGGTAGAGACTTACGGTACGCTCAATAGCGACAAATCAAATGCAATTCTAATTTGCCACGCGTTATCGGGTAGTCATCATGCAGCGGGCTTTCATAGTCCTGATGACAAAAAAGCGGGCTGGTGGGACAATATGATTGGTCCCAATAAAGCCATCGATACCAATCAGTTCTATGTGGTGTGTGTCAATAATATCGGTAGCTGTTTTGGTTCAACAGGGCCTACCACTATTAACCCCGATAGCGTTGGTTCGGATAGTGTTAGTTCAGACAGCGTTGATTCAGATAGTAGCGATGAACCGCAAGTGTATGGCCCTGACTTTCCGCTGATCACCATCAAAGACTGGGTGAAAACCCAAGCAATGCTTTCAGATCGTTTAGGTATTGACGTTTGGCATGCCATCGTTGGTGGCTCTATGGGTGGTATGCAAGCGCTACAATGGTCTGTTGATTATCCAGAGCGATTAAAACGCTGTGTGGTTATCGCCAGTACGCCAAAGCTATCTGCTCAAAATATCGCTTTCAACGAAGTGGCGCGCCAATCTATATTATCTGACCCTGATTTTAAGGACGGACGCTATATACAAGAAGGCACCTATCCTCGTCGCGGACTGATATTAGCACGTATGGTTGGACATATTACCTATTTAACTGATGACGCGATGAAAGCCAAATTTGGTCGTGATTTAAAATCTGGCAAATTCATGTATGGCTACGATGTCGAGTTTCAGGTCGAAAGCTATCTGCGCTATCAAGGCGAGCGCTTTAGTGAAAACTTCGATGCCAATACCTATCTACTCATGACCAAAGCCTTAGATTACTTTGATCCGACGCGAGATTATCCATCAACGGTAGCAAAAGATACTATAGAGTCAGCAGTAAATATAGAAGGCTCTATCGCTGCATCAGTCGAATCTAGTAAGGCTAATGCACAGGGTGAATTAGGAGATGCGGTAGCGCCGATTGAAGATAATGAATCTGAACGTCAGCAAGAGCTTTCTGCGCTCAAAGCTGCCTTTGCCCATACACAATGCCAATATTTGATCGTGTCATTTACCACTGACTGGCGCTTTGCACCTGAGCGCTCGCAAGAGATTGTCGATGCGCTGATGGCTACTGGCAAACCAGTCAGCTATATCAATATTGATGCTCCGCATGGACATGACTCATTCTTGTTTGATATTCCTCGCTACATGGGTGCGGTTAAAGGATTTTTGACTGCGCCATTTATTACCCAAAGCCGCCCAGCCGCAGGAGAGCGCTCATGAGAATGGATCACCAACTGGCAGAGCGCTGGATTGCGCCGCAAGCACATGTACTGGATTTAGGTTGCGGTAATGGCGAGCTGCTTGCACACTTACAGCAGAAACTAGGTGTGACAGGGTACGGACTAGAAATTGATGAAGACAAAATCAATGAGGCGATTGGCAATGGTTTATCGATTGTCGAGCAGGACCTCAATGATGGTCTAGCGCGCTTTGCTGATAATAGCTTTGACACGGTCGTCATGGCCCGTGCCCTACAAGCGGTAAAAGCACCTGATGAGTTGTTGCTTGATATGCTGAGAGTTGCCCGTGAAGCAGTCATCACCTTCCCTAACTTTGCGCATTGGCAAAACCGCATTCATTTAGGGCTAAAAGGCATGATGCCTGTTTCTGAAGCGCTACCTTATGAATGGTACAACACGCCAAACATTCATCTATGTACTTTCAAAGACTTTGAATTGCTATGCGCGCAGCATGACATTCATATCATTAATCGTTTCGCGGTTAGTGATTCTGAAAAAGGCCATACACCTTTAATGAAAACGTTAATCAGACAAGCACCTAACCTTTTGGCAGACGTCGCTATCTACCGAGTGACCAAGAAATAGCCGATAAACTATCAGCTACCTCGAGATTTTGAAGACTACTAAATACTACTGCTGGAGTTAGTATTAACCTTAATAGATTGTTAATTTAGTATAATTTTTTAGTAACTGTCTGATTTTGTTAAGGGCAATCAAGTACAAACGTCTATTAGACCGTGTAATTAGTATTTGAGTTTCGTAAGTTTGGGTGCTAAGCTAGCAAAATATTGTCAGCCATCCAACTATTACGACCGTTTGTCTAATTAGTTAGGGTGAACTCTATAATTTAGAGCTGATAACCCCCTTTGCTAATGATTAGGTAAGTTCATATCGCAAGATTTCACCTAATTGTTATCGCCGTCTAACTGTCTTTGGCGAGACCATGTTTAGCGGTACAATTCTTTTGCTTATTAACTGCCTGATTTTGGAGCTGCTATGAAATTATTAAAAGCTGCGTTGTTTACTGCATTATTTTCTTGTGCTGGTCTAGCCAATGCTGAGTTAATATCAAACGTACCACTTGATACCTCACGTTTTGAACTTATGCCTATTAGTGAATTGTCTAGTCGTGCCAGCCAAGGCAACGATCACGCTCAGTTCTATCTGGCCAAACGTTTGCAAAAAGGTGAAGGTATTGCTCAAAATACCCAACAAGCCATCCAATGGTATACCAAAGCGGCCCAGCAAGGCGTTGCTCCTGCTCAGTTGAATCTTGCCATCATGTATTTGCGCGGCGAAGGTGTTCAGCCTAACTTGCAACAAGCACGTCTATGGTTAGAAAAAGCGGCAATGCGCGGCGACAACCGTGCTAGTTACACGCTTGCACTACTAGATGAGAAGCAAGAAAACCTGGTTGATGCTTATAAATGGTACGATTTGGCTGCCCGTGACGGTATGTTAGACGAAAAAGTTCGTACTAAAGCCCGTGGCAAAATTGGTCAATTGGCATTGAACTTATCAAGCTCAGACATTGCTAGCGCTCGCAGTCAAGCCGATAGCTGGTTTCAAAGTAAATAAGATCTAGTTTTCGTATTACGAATTGAATATAAAAAAGGCTCAGTATTTTGCTGGGCTTTTTTGTTTTTTATCTTATTGATAAGTGGTTGAATACTCTCTACAACACCAAGCTAAGCCTGATAAACTATTCAAATCTCTAGCAAAATTTGCTACACTACGCGCGCATTAATTCCACAATCATATTATTGTTATAAACTATTCTGAACCAATACAGTCCATTTCAAGTGGATGGCAAATAGCGTATTTATTTGAACCAGACTGTTAACCCAACGCACTAGGTTTACGACCTAGCCAGCAGGAGAAAAACATGAGCATCAACAAAGAAACCGCGATAACTGATAACAAAGCAGCGCCCGCCTACGACAGTGTCACTAACAATATCGTCGTTGCAGCACTCTATAAGTTCACACGTTTTGCTGATTTTGAGCAGTATCGTGAACCGATCTTAAATACTATGATCGACAACGATGTAAAAGGTACGTTGTTGCTTGCAAGTGAAGGCATCAACGGTACGATTTCTGGTACGCGCCAAGGTATCGATACTGTCCTTGACTATCTGCGTAGTATTGAGGCAGTTGGTACTTTTGCTTTCAAGGAGTCCTATACTGGCGCACAGCCTTTTTATCGCACTAAAGTAAAGCTGAAAAAAGAAATTGTCACTATGGGTGTCGAGAATATTGATCCATTAGAATCTGTTGGTCGCTATGTGAAGCCAAGTGAGTGGAATGCATTAATTTCAGATCCTGAAGTCACCTTAATTGACACACGTAACGATTATGAAGTACAAATTGGTACTTTCCAAAACGCGGTTAACCCAAACACTGAAACTTTCCGCGAGTTCCCAAAATATGTCTCACAAGAGCTTGACCCAACCAAGCACAAAAAAGTGGCGATGTTCTGTACGGGTGGTATCCGCTGCGAGAAATCTACTGCGTATTTACGCGAGCAAGGGTTTGAAGAAGTCTATCATTTAGAAGGTGGTATCCTAAAATACTTGGAAGAAGTCCCTGCTAGTGACTCTATGTGGCAAGGCGATTGCTTTGTTTTTGATAACCGTGTCTCAGTTAACCATAATTTAGAAAAAGGCAACTACGAACAGTGTTTTGCTTGCCGTATGCCGATTACTGTCGACGACATGCAAAGTCCGGCTTATATCAAAGGTGAGTCATGCCCGCATTGTATCGACAAGGCAACCGATGAGCAAAAAGCTCGTTTCCGTGAGCGTGAGCATCAGATGCAGCTAGCGAAAAAGCGCGGCGAAGCCCATATCGGCAGTGATGTGATGGATGTAATCGAAAAACGTAAGGCCGCTAAGACGGAAGCACGTCTGCAAGCAGAAGCTACAAACAACGCTAAAGCGAACTAAACTTAGTGTTAGTAAAATAAAAAGAAGTGAAAAAAGAGAGGCTCTAATCAATAGAGCCTCTCTTTTTTTATGAAAAATTTTCAACGCGTATTAAAACTATTAGCGTTGATATAGTCGATCCAACTTTATAGTGGATTGACTCCATTAAAATAATATACGTACACGGATGGTCTCTTCTACATCTTTTAACTGGTCTAGTGCAGCTGTTGAGTCATTATAATCAACATCCATCACTAGATAACCCACATCACCTTCTGTCATTAGGCTCTGCGCTAGGATGTTAATCCCTGCTTCAGCAAACAGACGGTTAATCTGAGACAGTACGCCTGGTACGTTTTTGTGGATATGTAGTAGACGATGAGAGTTTTCTTTGAACGGAATAGAAACTTCTGGGAAGTTTACTGCTGTCGCCGTATCACCTTGGTCAGAGTATCTAACAAACTTATCAGCTACTTCCAGTCCGATATTGGCCTGTGCTTCTTGTGTTGAGCCACCGATATGCGGCGTCAAAATCACATTGTCGAACTTGCGTAATGGTGACTCAAACTCTTCGTCAGCTGATTTTGGCTCTTTCGGGAACACATCAATAGCTGCACCCAATAACTTGCCTGATTCCAACACATCAGCAAGATCATCAATCTCGACACAAGTACCGCGAGCCGCATTGATAAAGTAACTGCCTTCTTTCATCTGAGTGAACTGTTCAGCTTTCATCATATAACGGGTGCTTGGCACATCAGGCACATGCAATGTTACGATATCAGCCGTTGATAATAGCTCTTCTAGGCTACCAACTTGTACCGCGTTGCCTAGTGGCAATTTGGTCACGGCATCATGATAAATAACTTTCATACCGAAGCTTTCTGCCAAGACAGACAGCTGCGAGCCGATAGAACCATAACCGACGATACCGATGGTCTTGCCACGCACTTCGTGTGAATTGGTCGCAGACTTACCCCAGCCGCCGCGATGTACAGTAGCATTTTTTTCAGGAATACCGCGGTACAGCATGATGGCTTCAGCCAATACTAGCTCAGCTACCGAACGAGTGTTCGAGAATGGTGCGTTAAAGACAGGGATACCAAGATCGCGAGCTGCCTCTAGGTCCACTTGGTTAGTACCAATACAAAAGCAACCAATACCGATAAGTTTATGCGCATGCTCAAGTACTTCACGCGTCAGCTGAGTACGCGAACGAATACCGATAAAATGTGCATCTTTGATCTTTTCGATCAGCTCATCTTTGTCTAAAGCGTGACTGATATTTTCAATATTATGATAACCAGCGCCTTCTAATACTTTTAAAGCATTGTCGTGTAGACCTTCAAGTAATAAAAACCGGATTTTGTCTTTTTGTAGTGATAATGCCATATGAGAACTGTCCTATAATTGTTTTATAAAATTATCTTAGGGATAAATCTATAGTCGAAGCAGTTTAAAGTGAGCACAAAGCAATAAAGTGTAAATAGTACGTTGAGTACGTTAAGTGAGGTTCGTGCCATCACTATTTACTAATACTTTGACTACATGGTGGATGAAACGAAAGCAGTCCCAATATCTTACACAAAATTTTGAGTCGATGTTAGCAGATTAGATGAATTATTGATTATCAAGCCTGAAAAATTTTTATGCTATAGTGAATTATTCTGCTTGAAACCAATCGAATCAATTACTTATTACTTTCTTTCTTTTATATGTAAAAACTATCATCCACTTATTACCTCTACGAGCTGACTCATCAATGAATTTATAGTTATTTCGCTATATAATGAGCAATCCCAGCATCGTGCTTACGCCAATATTGAGATTTGACCATGACTCTAACTACCGATCAGACCACATCAGAAACCAATGCCGTGCAAGCCATCTTACGCACGCTCACTGAAACTCATGAATTCGACTCGACCCAAATCAAGACAGATGCTGAAAGCTTAGAGCACTGGGGTAAAGACTGGACCAAACACTTTTCCCCTGCCGCCGCTGCCATCGTCTTTCCAAAGACTACTGAACAAGTACAAACTATCGTACTGCTTGCCAATGAGCACAACCTCGTCCTTACCCCAAGTGGTGGTCGTACCGGTCTATCTGCTGGAGCAGTCGCTGCCAATGGTGAAATCGTCGTCAGCATGGATAAAATGAACCATATCGGTCAGTTCTATCCTGCAGACCGTATGGTCGAGATTGAAGCTGGCGTGGTTACTCAGCAATTGCAAGAATTCGCTGAGTCGAAAGACCTATACTACCCTGTCGATTTTGCCTCAGCAGGCTCAAGTCAAATCGGTGGCAATATCGGTACCAATGCGGGCGGTATCAAAGTCATTCGCTATGGCATGACCCGTCAATGGATCATGGGATTGACTGTGGTTACTGGCAAAGGTGACATCTTGCAATTGAATCGCGGTATGGTAAAGAACGCCACCGGTTATGACTTGCGCCAATTGTTCATCGGTAGTGAAGGGACACTTGGTCTTGTCACTCATGCACAAATCAAGCTTGAGCGTCAGCCACAAGACTTAAACGTCATGGTACTTGGCATGGACAGCTTTAATGACGTGATGAACGTGCTCTCTGCCTTTCAAGCGCAAATTGATTTGACGGCTTTTGAGTTCTTTGACGATGTGGCGATTGATAAGCTGATGGCACACGGTCAAGTACAAGAACCTTTTGAGTCACGCACCAAGTTTTATACGCTATTAGAATTTGAGGCACCATATGAGCCTATCATGGATAAAGCCATGGCCATATTTGAGCATTGTATGGAACAAGGCTGGGTTGTCGATGGTGTGATGAGCCAAAACCTCACGCAGGCTGAAGAGCTGTGGAAGCTACGCGAGTATATCTCAGAGACCATCTCAGTATTCACCCCTTATAAGAACGATGTATCAGTCCTTATCAGTCACGTACCGACCTTTATCGAAGAGATTGATGACATTGTTAGCAGCAACTATCCTGATTTTGAAGTCTGCTGGTTCGGTCATATCGGCGATGGCAACTTGCACCTTAATATCTTAAAGCCTGAAAGTATGAGCAAAGATGATTTCTTTGCTGAGTGTCAGGTTGTGAATAAATACGTATTTGAGACCGTACAAAAATATGGCGGTTCAGTATCTGCCGAGCATGGGGTTGGTATGACGAAAAAGCCTTATCTGAATTACAGCCGTAGTGAGACTGAGATTGAATATCTCAAAGAGGTTAAGAAAGTGTTTGATCCAAACAACATTATGAACCGGGGTAAGATTTTTGATATGCAATGAGCGCTTTACACGCTTATCTCAAATAAAAAGACGCTAAACCGAAAGGCTAGCGTCTTTTTTTGGCTTTATAACTTGTAAAAACATAGCTCGTAAAAACTGCGATTTATAAATACAACAACATCAGCGCGACAACCAGTAATATGCTCAGGAATCCTTGAATAATCAGAAACGCCTGATGGGGTGCGGCGATATGGCGCACCATGTTACCCAATGCATTGTAGGTAATACCCGCCGCCTTAATGTGGGGCGGACTATCAAAGGTTTTAATAATTTGCAAAAACTGCTCGGTCCGATCTGACGACCAACCGTGCGGTGCAAAGGGTAAAAACGGAGACAACTGTGCGGCCTGCTTCTTGGTCGCTGGCGACCATAACCAACGTTCTAAAAACAGCAAGCGCATACGCCAGTCATCAAAACTGCGTTGATCGATTAGTTGTAATAGCAATACTTCTACATTCTTATGACGGCTATCAGCAAAGATACGCTTTTGTAAGGCAAATACGTCTGACTTTTTTCCTTCGATACATTGCAAAAAGTGACCGTTGCCATAGCATAACGTACCTGTAATGCTATGCTGTTGATTGTAGTTACGTGCATGGCCTTCTACTTCATCAAAGATAGAGCTACTCAAACGCGAGCCAACAGTCAACGTGCTGACATAAACCAACTGAACCAAAGATGAGTCATCTATGTCATCCCACTTGATGACTCTATTGGTATGATTAAAAGGCATAATAAAATAATCCTAAAAGCCGAAGAAAAACGGCTAAACGAAACAAGCAACACAATACTATGCCTGAGTTGAACCAAAAAATTGACTCACAAAAACGTAGCAAATATTTACTACGTGGGACTGTTATGACCGTTACAGCTTGCTATCATAGCAAGCGAAACAAAAGATACTGATAGATATTATTTAGATTCTGTATTGAGATAATAAATAACAAAATAGTAGCAGATATAGTGCAACGGCTTTGTTCTTTAACTCTCTACATTAGTCAAAACCAGTACTAAATATAGAGAGCAAAATAGATGAAAATATCATCATAACTTATTGTAAATAGAGCAATAAATTATTGTAACGACAATATCTCCCTATTGAAATGTTTTTATTACTTTTTTTGCATAAAAACGGCATATTGACGTGCTACGACACCATTATTTGATAACGCTAAACTCAATTATTATTTAAGACAGGAAAATTATGAGCAAGATGGAAAAATTAGATGACTTTCATCTCACGATTGCTGAGATTAAGAAAAAAGACTATCCACAGTTAAAAGCTTTGATGGATCGTGTCTATGTAAACTTGGGTGGCGCTTGGTCAAAAACAACCATTCATACTTTAATCGACGCTTTTCCTGAAGGTCAGATTGCCTTATTTGATCATGATCAGCTGATTGGTATCGTGTTATCTATGCGCGTTGACTATGCCAAATTTTCAAACCCGCATACCTATGACGATTTGATTGGGCAAAAAGAAATTATCAGAGACAATCCAGAAGGCGACGCCATTTATGGTTTAGATGCACTCATCGACCCTGATTATCGTGGCTACCGCCTCGGTCGTCGTCTTTATGACGCGCGCAAAGAGCTATGTCGACAGTTAAATTTCCGCGCTATTTTGGCTGGTGGGCGCATACCTAACTATCATAACCACAAAGATCTCTCGCCAGGCGATTATATTGATGCCGTTGAAAGCCGCGAAATTCACGATTCAGCTTTGTCTTTCCAGCTATCTAATGGTTTTATCGTTAAACGTATTTTGACCGCTTACCTGCCAGATGATAAGCAATCAAAGGGCTTTGCTACCTTGCTTGAGTGGGCAAATATTTATTATGAGCCTAAAGACTATAAGCCTAATACTCGCAAGTCTGAAGTACGTATTGGTGGTATTCAATGGCAAATGCGTGAAGTCGAATCACCTGAAGAGCTACTGCAACAGGTTGAGTTTTTTGTCGATATCATGGCTGACTACAACTCAGACTTTGCTTGCTTACCTGAATTTTTTAATGCGCCACTGATGGGTCTATGCGAAGAAACCGATCAAAATATTGCTATTCGATTTTTGGCGGGTTATACCGAGTGGTTCAAAAATGAAATTTCGCATTTAGCCGTCAGTTATAACGTCAATGTCATTACAGGTTCTATGCCGTTACTGGACGAAGACGATACCTTATACAACGTCAGCTATCTATGCCGCCGTGATGGTACCGTTGAAGAACAACGCAAAATTCATATTACCCCGCATGAGCGTAGCGCTTGGGTAATCGAAGGCGGCGATGAAGTTAAAGTGTTTGATACAGATGCGGGTCGTGTCGGCATCTTGGTCTGCTATGATGTTGAGTTCCCTGAGCTTGCACGTCTGATGGCACTTGATGACATGGATATATTGTTCGTGCCTTTTTGGACTGATACCAAAAACGGTTATCTACGTGTACGTCATTGCGCACAGGCCCGTGCTATCGAAAATGAGTGCTATGTGATGATTTGTGGTTCAGTGGGTAATCTACCACAAGTCGAGAGTTTGGATATTCAGTACGCTCAGTCGTCGATTTTTTCACCATCAGACTTTGCGTTCCCACATGATGCAATCATGGCAGAAACCACCGCCAATACTGAAATGGTATTCTTCTCTGATGTGAACTTAGACAAGCTTACCCATGTCCGTCATGAGGGCTCAGTACATAACTTAATCGATCGCCGTGATGATTTGTTCAGCTTAAAGTGGAAACGCAAGTCTAAAGTGCCAGCGAGTAAGTTAAGCGATGAAGAACGCCGCGAAAATTCAGGTAGCGTACTGATTGGCGATCCATTACAAAACCGAGCACAAAAGCCATAATAGATTGACATGACACACTTATAGTAGACTTTGTGAATAAACGGCTAATTTTTAGCCGTTTATTTTTATTTATTATTTATGTAATGACTGTATAGACAATCTTTATAAGATAGGCAGTCACGGTAAACCATCATTTGACAAAAATATGCAATCTAAAAAGTGGATGTCATGACGACTGATATTGAGCAAAAAGAAATAAAATCAAAGAAGCAACCGAAGCAAAAGATAATTTCAACCATTAAGACGATAATGTTATATGGTCTCATGTTTGTCGTAATCTATAGTGTAGTCAATTGGTGGCGACAACCTGTCATGCCTGCCAACCCTCAGTTGCAACTGGCCGATTACCAAGGACAAACTGTCGATCTAGCAGCGATGAGTCATGAGCAGCCTACACTGGTATATTTTTGGGGTACGTGGTGTTCAGTCTGTAGTTTCACATCACCTACCATCAATAAACTGGCAGCAGATAATTATCCCGTTGTCACTGTTGCTGTACAGTCAGGCTCAAATCAAGAATTACGTCGCTATCTTGATCAGCATCAGTTTGACTTCACCACTATAAACGATCAACAAGGCGATATCTTCACAGACTGGCAAGGGCAAGTCACGCCATCGTATGTGGTATTAGAAAATGGTGAGATGACACAAGGGTTAACGGGTATTCAGCCATTATGGTCATTGAAACTGCGCTTATGGTTGGCGTCAATTTTTTAGCACTTGAGCCATACTTTATGTTTCAATGAAGCATTATTCAAAGTAATTATAGTTCTGTCTGCGCTAAGGATATAAGACTCGGACAAATGATTGATATTGGGCAAAATTGGGCTGACCTTGCACAGCTCTTTTTACCCTATCCTTTTTGTCATATAATAGCTGCCGATCTAAATATTTTTTTGAATTATTCTTACTAGCATATTTTATGTTGCAATCGTTTCGTTACCATTTATTATTGACGTAACGATTTACCGACTAATGAGCGACGATAGGTATTTATTGACATGATGGTTGATAAATCAACGATGATGAGCAATATACCTACTATTAGTAATTAAGCATTATCAACACAGCATAAACCTCAGTATTATATTGAAATACATTGAAAATCGAGCCTTGTATCCGGTTTTGAACCGACACACAAACCTACCTTTTAAAAAGATACCTTCTATGACTGATAAAAGCACTGACAAACCAAGCCAAGATTATAAAGATACGCTGAACCTTGCAGACACACCATTTGCGATGCGCGCAAACCTTGCCAAACGCGAGCCAGATTGGCTAGCTGCTTGGGAAGCGGATGACGTGTACGGTAAAATTCGTCAGGCGCGTGCTGGTGCAACTAAGTATATTTTGCACGATGGCCCTCCATACGCTAACGGTCAGATTCACTTGGGGCATGCAGTTAATAAAGTACTAAAAGACATTATCGTAAAGTCAAAAACTTTATCAGGATTTGATGCGCCTTATGTCCCTGGTTGGGACTGCCATGGTCTACCAATCGAACAAAAGGTCGAAGCCAAGGTTGGTAAAGTTGGTAAAAAAGTTTCTGCCACTGAGTTCCGTGGCCTATGCCGTGAATATGCGAGTACGCAGATTGAACTGCAAAAGACAGACTTCAAGCGTCTAGGTGTGTTTGGTGATTGGGACAATCCTTATCTAACCATGAATTTCCATCAAGAAGCTAACATTGTGCGCGCCCTTGCCAAAATCTATGACAATGGTCATGTGACTCGCGGTATGAAGCCAGTCAACTGGTGCTTGGACTGTAGCTCTGCCCTCGCAGAAGCAGAAGTAGAGTATCAAGACAAGGTTTCTGATGCGATCTATGTCAGCTTTGATGTGCTTGGTACAGATAAAATAGCCGCATTGGCAGATATCGCAGATAACATCGCTGCGGTTATCTGGACCACCACGCCATGGACGCTACCTGCTAACCAAGCTATCTCAGTACATCCTGAACATAACTATAGCGTGGTCGCGACTGACAAAGGCAACTTCTTATTAGCAGCAGATCTTGTCGAAACTGCATTGAGTGAACTAAAACTGGATAACAATGGCATCCTAGCAACTGTATCAGGCAGCGAGCTTGAAGGCCTGCGTGCCCAGCATCCACTGATTGAAGACCGTCAAGTGCCGCTTATCTTGGGTGATCATGTGACTACCGATAGTGGTACTGGTCTGGTACATACCGCACCTGGTCACGGTTTAGACGATTATATCGTTGGTCTAAAATACAACTTACCAGTGGAAAACCCAGTGAGCGGTACTGGCGTGTACCTAGATAGTGCTGCTGTATTTGCGGGCGAACATATCTATAAAGCCAATCCAAAAATCATCGCTGCCTTACATGACAACGGTCATTTAGTCAGCCATACCAAAATTGAACATAGCTATCCACACTGCTGGCGTCATAAGTCGCCAATTATTTTCCGTGCCACCCCTCAGTGGTTTATCAATATGGAAACCCAAGGCTTACGTGCTCGCGCGCTTGCTGATATTCCATCGGTAAACTGGACGCCAGCTTGGGGACAAAACCGCATCGAATCAATGATGAATGGTCGCCCCGACTGGTGTATTTCACGCCAGCGTACGTGGGGCGTGCCGATTACTTTCTTTACGCACAAAGACACAGGTGAGCTGCATCCAAATACGCTTGAGCTGATGGAAGTCGCGGCACAAAAAATTCATGAAGGCGGCGTTGAAGCTTGGTTTGATGCTAGCTGTGAAGATTTCTTAGGAAAAGAGGCCGCTGACTACGACAAAGCCACTGACACTTTAGACGTTTGGTTTGACTCAGGTACAACGCATTTTGCAGTACTTGACCAACGTGAGGAATTGACCAATCCAGCTGATATGTACCTAGAAGGCTCTGACCAGCATCGCGGCTGGTTCCAGACGTCACTGCTGACTTCGGAAGCCATATATGAGCGTCCACCGTTTAAGCAAGTATTGACCCATGGTTTTGTGGTCGATGAAAACGGTCGCAAGATGAGCAAATCACTGGGCAATATCATCACTCCGCAAGAAGAAATCAACAAAACAGGCGCGGATATGTTGCGTCTGTGGATTGCCTCAAGCGACTATCGTTATGAGATGAGCGCGGGTAAAACGGTGTTTAAGGGTGCGATCGATATGTATCGCCGTATCCGTAACACCTTACGTTTCTTACTTGCCAATACCGATGATTTTGATCCAGCGACTGACAGCATTGATATCAATGAATTGGTTAGCCTTGATAAGTTCATCATTGAGCGCGCACAAACGGTACAAGCGCAAATCATTAGCGCTTACGACGCGATGGATTTCCACCAAGTCACTCAGCACGTCACTGCGTTTTGCTCGCAAGACTTGGGTAGCTTCTACTTAGATATCATCAAGGATCGCCAGTATACCACTCAGGCAGATGGACAACCTCGTCGCTCTGCACAAACAGCTATCTACCATATCACTCATGCGCTGATTCGCTGGATTACCCCAGTCTTATCCTTTACAGCCCAAGAGGCTTGGGAAGTACTGAACCAACGTGAAGCAGACAAAGGTGGCTATGTATTCACTCAAGAGTGGTATGAGTTCCCAGCATTTGAGCTAAGTGCCATCAGCAAGGATGACTGGCAGCGCATCATGCTAGCAAAAGACATGGTAAACAAGCATATCGAAACAGCACGTGGCGAAAAAATCATCAATGCCAACTTGTCTGCCGACGTGAGCCTATACGCTGACGGTGCAATGTATGAAAGCCTAGCCAAGCTTAATGAAGAGCTACGTTTTGTACTAATTACTAGCAACGCTACATTGAAGCCAATGAGTGAAGCACCTGCTGATAGCATCAAACAGACAGACGATGCGAACGCAGAAAGTACAGAAGAGATTGTCGACTTAGTAGTACAAGTCAGCGCGGCTACCGGTACTAAGTGTGTACGCTGCTGGCACATTCGTGATGACATCGGTACAGATAGCGCACACCCTGAACTATGCGCGCGCTGCGTGACCAACGTCAGTGGCGACGGCGAGGTACGTCACTATGCCTAACCCAACAGATTCATCTGAAAGCCAGCATGACCAGCAGCCACAGGTTGAAGTTGACAACTCGCCTAAGCCTGCCCATGCGACCACAGGTAGCTCAACTACGCCTAGAAGCCGCCTGACCAAGTCAACAAATAGGACACCAAAGCTGGTAGCTAATGGTAGTCGTGCTTTTGTATGGTATGTATTGGCATTGATTGTCGTCATCATCGATCAGTGGACCAAATGGCTGGCAGAAAACAAACTGACCTTTCATGATCCAGTACCCGTGATTGAGCCATTCCTCAATTGGACATTAGCCTATAACTACGGTGCGGCATTTAGCTTTTTAGCGGATGCTGGCGGTTGGCAGAAGTGGTTTTTTTCAGGGCTGGCATTACTCATGTCGCTGTTTTTAATCATCTATTTGATTAAAGCACCTCGTAAAGCCACGTTGTTATCTTTTGGTCTAGCCTTAGTATTAGGCGGTGCAGTTGGTAATTTAATCGACCGCTTGTTGCATGGTCATGTGATTGATTTTATTCATGTGCACTATGCTGATGTTTGGCATTATCCAATTTTTAATATCGCTGATATTGGTATCTCTCTCGGCGTCTTATTGATTGTCATCGATATGCTGTTTTTGGAAAAAAAGCGTGAAATGCCACGGTCATAACCATCTATAGCTAGAGATATTAATTCAATTGATAAATAAAAAAGGTGGGTTACGTAGTCGTAACCCGCCTTTTTTTTATCTGCTATTAATCATAAATTTTTATATAAATATCGATATCACCAACCATAGCAGTATATATTATACAGTTATAGCAACTCTGATAATAAATCAGTCAAAGTCTCTAACCCACCACCTGCCAATAAAAACAGCAACCCTGCCATATTCACAACGACGGTTAAATAGTAAGTAACTCGAAACTCAGGCTTTTGTGATTTGTGACGCAGATACGTTTGTGCGAGCAACGCGCCTACCCAACCGCCAAGCGCGCTTAGTATATGCAGTGTAGACTCAGGCGTACGCCAGTCGCCACTTTGCGCAGCAGCTTTGTCTTTGGCATACATGCCATAAGTAACAATCCCTAGCACGACGTACCAGCCGACCACCAGCCAGCTCAGTCTATCTGTTGCAGCTAATAAAACTAAGACACCATAAAAAGCCAGTCCAAGAAATGAGCGCTTCTTTTGACCTGCTTCAAACTCCGCTTGATGGCTACGTTTCTGATTACGCTGACGGATTTGCTGGTTTTTTTGTGCCATTTTTTGCTGTACGAAACCAAGCTCTTGTACTTGCTTGGCTCGCCTACGCCCCTCTGCATCTTGCCCAATACTAAAGACGACTTGCTCACCGATATCAGGACGGCGCTGAGCCTTAAACTCACTCACATGAAAGAAGACCGAATCGCCCGCTTCAGTCTCAATAAAGCCAAATCCTTTATCATCCTGCCATTTTTTGACAGTGCCTTGTTGTTTATTCACCACCGACACCTCATATCTTTTAGAATTGCCAGTTATAGTACACCATCTGCGTTACATTATTGACGCTTACATCTGGCCCTAGATGGCTTATTATTTCTTACACTATAATACTGCAATTACCAATACTGTAATCAAACTCATTATTTTCTATTCTTTTATTCTAGCAACAGATGGTTTTTTATTATGACTCAATCTCAATTTATTAATCCAAACGAAGACACGCGTATCGCTCATGGTAGCCTTGTTAAGCTGCACTTCGAAGTTTCACTAGAAAACGGTACTATCATCGATTCAACCTTTAACCGTGATGCACCTGTGTCTTTGACCGTTGGTGATGAAAGCTTGTTACCCGGTTTTGAGCAAGTACTGATGAATCTACGCGCTGGTGACACTCGTACCGCACACCTTGAGCCAGAGCAGGCATTTGGTGAGTGGAACCCTGAAAACATCCAACATTTTAGTCGTACTCAGTTTGCGCTAGTCGCTGACAATCCAGAGATTGGCATGATGGTTGAGTTCGAAGACAAAGGTAAAAACACGCTACCTGGTACGATCAGTGCCATCGATGAAGACCAAGTTGAAGTGGACTTTAACCACCCACTGGCAGGACAAGACGTACTGTTCAAAGTAAAAATCTTTAAAGTCACACCGCCTGGAGTCACAGGTATCAAATTAATGTAGCCTTTTAAAAACTAACAAAAAGTCGTTAGACATTAACTAAGATAAAAGCTTGCGACGATAAAAATTAATATCAATAAAAACAGCCAAAAGGGAGACTTATATGCAGTATCAAACGTTACCGCAACTCGACGAGAAAGTATCTAAAATCTGTTTGGGTACAATGACATGGGGACAGCAAAATACTGAGTCCGAAGCACATGAGCAAATGGACATGGCACTCAGTGAAGGTGTGAACTTTTGGGATACCGCCGAGATGTACCCGTCACCACCAGATAAAGACAAACAGGGCGATACCGAGCGCTTTATGGGTACTTGGTTTAACAAAACCAAACAGCGTGACAAAGTTATTCTCGCTAGCAAAATATCACCAATGGATTTTTTGCGTGATGGACAAACTCGCCTTAACGCCGAGCATATCAGCAGCGCCATTGATGGCAACCTTGAACGTCTGCAAACCGATTATATTGATATCTATCAGCTACACTGGCCTGAGCGTAAAACAAACTTTTTCGGTCAGCGCGGCTACACAGAAGACATGGCAACACAGTCATTAGATGATTTAACACCATTTTTAGAAACCATTCAGGCGTTGAACAATGAAATCAAAAAGGGTCGTATTCGTGCGTATGGCTTATCAAATGATACCGCCTGGGGACTCATGCGCTATCTATGGGAAGCAGATAAAAACGGCCTAATTCCACCACTTACCGTGCAAAACCCATATAGCCTATTGAACCGTTTATACGAAGTTAATATGGCAGAGATTGCTCATCGTGAAAACGTGGGTCTACTTGCTTATTCGCCGCTTGGTTTTGGTGTATTGTCTGGTAAATACCTCGATGGTAAACGTCCAACTGGCGCACGTTTGACCATGTATGATCGTTTTGGTCGTTATGTGAATGAGCAAGCCAAATCAGCCACTGAACAATATGCCAAGATAGCTGCTGATGCAGGTTTGGACATGGCGCAAATGTCATTAGCTTTTGTAAATTCTCGTCACTTTGTCACCAGTAACATCATTGGAGCAACGACGACCGAGCAACTCAAATCAAACATCGACAGTGTCAATGTGAAGCTGACAGCAGATGTCTTGGAAGCGATTGAGGCGGTACATGCACAGCAACCTAATCCATCGCCATAGTTGGTCTTTCATAGAGTTTAAATTTTGATAGAGCCTGCTGAATAAATGAGATTATGCCTGCTCTATTAAATCGGCCACAAAAAAGGGCGCAAATCGAAACGATTTGCGCCCTTTTATTGACTGCCTGAGGTTAGCTACACTAGCTCAACTTTAAGTAATCAGTCTTCAACTGGTGTGCTAAGGACTCTTGAATGTAGCTCAGCCAATCCTTCATTCATGCGTGCTTGCAATAAATTGGTCAGCTCACTTTTGTTACGACCCTCTGGATCTATAGGCGCAAGTGGCAACACATAAGCGGTCACGTTTTTGCTATCGAGCACTTTTTTCATACTTTCTTTCATCGTCAGCTTACCATAATATGGCAATGCGTCACTTAGTGTACCGTCTTTATTGACATAAGCGATGATGATCGGTCTGATAGGCACATCAGCATCTATGGCTGCTTGTAGTAATGTTCCATGAATGCGTTTTACTTTTTTACCACTAGTTGTGGTCGCCTCAGGGAAAAAAATAATCGAAAAACCTTTGGCTAAAAAATCAGCAATCTGTGCCGATACTGAGCTTGCATCACCGGAACCACGTTCAATGAAAAGCGTCCCTGCAGCATGGGCAAGTTTGCCAAATACAGGCCAGTCACCAATCTCAGCCTTGGATAAAAAGAACGCTGGGCTCACAGTACCAACGACCGGAATATCCATCCATGACACGTGATTCGATACCCACAAGCCATGGAACTGCTCTACAGGTTCCACTTCTACCACTTTTACCCCAAAAGAGCCTGCCATTTTTCGGCAAAACGTCTGGATATAACGTGGTAGGGTTTCGCGTGGTGGCTGCTTAAATGCGCCGATACGCTTTGCCGCACGTATGCCGCCGACCATGGTCGTGGTCATACCAGCAACTTGTCTGCCTCGGCTCAACTGTCGTCTGAGTGAAAAGCTTGATTTAGCTTGGCTCATCTTCGCCCTCATGATTAAATAACGGGTGTTTAATAGTCAAAAAACGAGCCCAGTATAACAAAGTTCACACACTCAGTGATAGCTTGTTCACTCAGTGTGCGCTGACTTTTATACAAACGAGTAATAAAGCAAATTTATAAAAAATTATCAGCAGCAAACGCTGTAACATAAAACCATCGCTAATTGTGCTAATACGCTTTAATATCAAGTGATAAGACCATATATAGATAATCATATGAACGCTACGTCAACACTTATTGAGCTGATAATAGCGAGACATTTACTTTATTAAATAGGTGATACTCTTTGGATTATTTTGAAAGACATGAAGGTGGCGAACGCGCCATTTTAGTACATTTAGACATCCGCCAAATTCAAGATCCTGATGATCTTAGTGAATTTGAGCTGTTGGCTGACTCAGCAGGTGCCGATCGTTTGGCACTGGTCACCGGCTCACGCTCACGTCCTGACGCCAAATACTTCGTTGGTAGCGGAAAAGCAGAAGAAATTGCAGAAATGGTACGTGAGCACGATGCCGATATCGTATTGTTTAATCACAGCTTGTCGCCGTCACAAGAGCGTAATATCGAGGCACTAGTGAAGTGCCGCGTGTTAGATCGTACTGGTTTAATTTTGGATATTTTTGCGCAGCGTGCCCGTACCTACGAAGGTAAGCTACAAGTAGAGCTGGCTCAACTTAACCACTTATCAACACGTCTAGTACGTGGTTGGACGCATTTGGAACGTCAAAAAGGTGGTATTGGTTTACGTGGACCTGGTGAAACCCAGCTTGAGACCGATCGTCGTCTACTACAGACTCGTGTCAATCAGCTAAAGAGCAAACTAGAAAAAGTTCGTCAGACCCGTGCGCAAGGCCGTGCCCGTCGTCAAAAATCAGACGTACCGACCATCTCACTGGTCGGCTATACCAACGCGGGTAAGTCTACTTTGTTCAATCGTTTGGTTGACGAAAACATCTACGCTGCTGATAAACTGTTTGCGACGCTAGACCCTACCCTACGTCGTCTAGACTGGCAAGGAGTTGGTCGTGTCGTCTTAGTCGATACGGTTGGTTTTGTCCGTCATCTGCCGCATGAGTTGGTTGAGTCTTTTCATGCAACCCTAGAAGAAACGCTAGAGGCAGACTTGTTATTGCACGTCATTGATTCCTCCAGTGAAGATATGCACGAGCAGATTCAAGCGGTCAAAGAAGTATTGGCAGAGATCGATAACGACGTGCCTGTGCTCAATGTCTATAATAAGATTGATTTGACTGATGAACCTGCACATATCGGCTATGCTAGCGAAGGTCAGCCAAACCGCGTTTATGTCTCTTCTAGACAGAATTTAGGCATGGAAGAGCTAACGCTTGCCGTACAGCAGCTGCTAACAGGTAAACTGACAACGTTTGATTTGACCTTGCCGTATGATGCCGGACAGTTCAAAAACACTTTATATGAATTGGGTGTTATTGAAGAAGAAAGCTACGACGATACAGGCCGCGAATGTCTGACGGTTCGTTTGCCAAGTGATCGCTTAAGGCAGCTACTCGGTCAAGCTAACTTGAAACCCATCGATGTATTGCCGCTTGCACAAGCAACACTACTGATGCCGGTACTCGAAGAGTTTGAAAAAGTTGATGACGTTGAAGAGCCAACCATGACAGAGGCTGAAGAAAAGGCGTTTGACGAATTTGATGCCTTAAACTCAGAAACAGCTGATTCAGCAAAGTAATAGTTATTTCTAGAAAGTAAGAACTATTATGAAAGCTAGTCATTTGCGGCAATAGTTTGATGAGCATTTGATTCATACTATTGGCGTACAAATCCTTATGTAGTAAGTTAAAATAGAATAGACGATATCCATTGATATCGTCTATTTTTTTTGGATATGACGAGTCATAGCGCATAGGCTTTATTAGTTGTCTCACTCTCTATATAATCGCTTGTTGTACATTCAACAAATATTGATAGATAACGTTAATAATTTGAAAGTGAAAGCTAATACCATGAGTATTTATAGCATCATTTCATCTGTTGAATTATTGATGCGATCACGTACTTTGTTTTGTACACCACCCATTCATATCTGACTTGGCCAGAATTGCTTATGAAGTCTGCTCACTCCTCCCATCTTCCACTATGGCTTGCGTTAATTCTAACATTGACCATGGTTATCGTTGTCCGAGAAACGGCCGTTATTCTCTGTCAAATGGCAGGCATCGAAAAAGCAGCCAACATCGTTGGTTTAGTTGCGATGTTTATTATCTTGATGACGTGGCGACTACTTAAGGGGCTGCCAAGCTGGCTTACGCAAGCCAGTAATACTTTACTAGTCGATAGTGGTTTTGCCTTTTTACCAGTTTCTGCTGGTGCAGGCTTGTTGCTATTCGCTCTAGGAGATGAGTTATGGGGTGTGATGATAACGATGATCGTGAGTACGCTCATACCACTGTGGGGACTAGCATTATTGGCCAATCGCTGGCTCAATCATGCTGCAAACACCGACACGACGACTACCAATGAGCAAAAGGGACAGCCGTGAGCTGCGGAGAGATATTATGACTTTTGACAGCGTATTTATGGCAACCCTAGCCGCAATACTATTGACCTTAGCAGCACACGTAATTGCACGTGTATTGGCACGTAAATTATCATGGTTACCGATGGTCATTACCGCACTGGTCCTAGTGCTTGTTTTCTTATTTATACTGCAATGGGATTACAACAACTATTATAGTGCGGCAAAACCTGTGTTTGACCATCTGTTAGGGTACGTGACGGTACTCTTGGCCGTGCCATTGGCGGCGATGAACTTCAAAGGTTTACCCGTTAAGAAACTCACTTTAATCGTCGCTATTGCAAGTGTCGTTGGCGCGTTATTACCTATGTCCTTGGCTTATTTATTTTCGCTCAGTCATGAGACCCTATTGGCTTTCGCTACTCGTTCTGTGACTACGCCGATTGGTCTGAGTGTCGCAGATTTGATCAAAGCACCATTGGCAATGGCTAATCTAATTATCATCGTCTCAGGTTTGATAGGCGGTACGGTCGCTCGCTTTTTATTCCGTGGTATCGATGATGACCGCGCCAAAGGTCTAGCATTGGGTTTAGCGGCGCATGCGTTTGGTACTGTAGAGGCATGGCAAATCAGTCATACAGCAGGACGTTATGCTGCATTTGGACTCGCCGTAAATGGATTGGTTACCGCTGTTTGGGTACCTATCTTTATCAGCGCTATCGGTATCTAGTCATAACTGAAACCATATCTAGATTACCTCCTATTATTAAGAATTTAACGATTAATAGGCTTACCTATTGTTAATTTCAGATTAAAAAAACATTCACTTATTCAAATGTTATTATGGCTTCTTAAAGAGTTGAGACACTTTATTCATCTAAGTTCGCAAGCACGAAGAACCTACTAAAACATTAGGTTGCGTGATTCAGAAAACATTGCATACTGACTCACTTAATGATAAAAGTTTGATTTTACAACTTATTTTACCAATATGATGCGTTAAAAATTCATTATATGCTATAGTAAGCGACTATTATTTTTTGCGTCTTTTGCAAATGATTTTTTATTAAACGTGATAATTGCTAAGCTGCTGCCCTCACAGTGGACTAAATAATTCTGCAAACTCAGTAACCGCTTATGCGCCTAAATCAACGTATATATAGGCAAAACAATTTGCTATTATTCGATGAAAAGTGATACCTCTATGATAAATATTACTACTATGATGACACGCTGTTTATCTCCCCTCTTACTAAGTGCAGTTGCTCTTTCGACCTTTTCTGTCACAGCTCACGCAGATAGTATGTACATCAAAAAAAGCAACGATGGTCAGATACTACTTACTAATCGCAGTGTGTCTAGTGGTAATTTCAATAAGTTTACTAAAACAGTCAAAGTCACCCATTACAAAAGCTCTAAGATGTATGACGCAAGCAACGATAGCTATGGTAGCAGTGCCGCTAGCAACAGCGGCAATCGTAACTCTTATGACAGTTATATTCGTGCGTCTGCTGAGCGTAACGGCGTTGACCCTGCCTTGATGAAAGCGATGATGCATACTGAATCAGCTTTTAATCCAAATGCACGCTCACCAGTAGGCGCACAAGGTCTTATGCAGTTGATGCCCGCCACTGCTCGCCGATTCAAAGTAAGTAACCCTTGGAACCCTGCCGATAATATCGAGGGATCAGCCAAATATATTGCGTGGCTGATGCGCCGCTTTGATAACAATGTTGAATATGCTGTCGCAGGCTACAATGCGGGGGAAGGCAATGTCGATAAGTATGGTGGCATCCCTCCATTTAAAGAAACACGTAACTATGTCCAAAGAGTTATGAGCCGTTACCATAGCTTGTATAAGAACGATACAGGGCTTTTCGGTTCAAGCATTAATGCCAACAATAAAACTGGCAGCACCAATGTGGGTAGCGGTTTACAAAATATCAGTTACGGTACTAGCAGCAATGGTAATAGTGCTAGCTATGCTAACTCAGCCTATGCTGCTCTACGCTAAGCCAGTTAGCTAACAGCCAGACATAAAAAAGCCCACTAATAAATTAGTGGGCTTTTTTATGTCTGGACGCTTCATACCATAATATATCACGAGTGATAAAGCCAAACTATGAGACACAATTAAGTACTCACAGCTTAATCCAATACTATTTGATACTTACTTGTTAGCAGCCTGAGTTGCAGCAACTTCAGCAGCGAAGTCTTCTTGCTTCTTCTCAATGCCTTCACCAACTTCTAGACGTTTGAAACCAAGTACTTTTACGCCTTCAGCTTTCAGTACGTCACCAACTTTTTTGTCGTTGTCCATAACGTAAGGCTGACGTAGTAAAGTAACTTCGTCTAGGTACTTACGTAGGCCACCTTCAATCATTTTTTCAACGATGTTGTCAGGCTTACCAGACTCTTTTGCTTTTGCTTCAATGATGTCTTTTTCGCGTGCTAGTACGTCAGCAGCTACGTCTTCGTCATCTACAGCAACAGGGTTGAACGCTGCAATGTGCATAGCAAGGTTTTTACCAGTGTCAGCGTCGCCACCTTCATAAGATACAACTACACCAATACGCAGACCATGACGGTATGCAGCGATGTTAGCACCTTCAAGTGTTTCAACACGGCGAACCTGGATGTTTTCACCAATTTTTTGTACTAGTGATACACGTGCCTCTTCTACAGTTTGACCATCGCCATAAGGCAATGCAGAGATAGCAGCAATGTCAGTTACGTTGTTTTCTAGTGCAAGGTTAGCAACTTTTTCTGCAAATGCAGTGAAGCTGTCATCTTTTGCAACGAAGTCAGTTTGGCAGTTAACTTCCAACAAGAATGCCTTGCCTTCGCCTTGTGCGATGATGATAGCGCCGTCAGCTGCGATGTTACCCGCTTTTTTAGCTGCTTTAGCTTGACCAGATTTACGTAGGTTATCAATGGCAACTTCAACATCACCATTTGATTCTTCTAACGCTTTTTTACATTCCATCATGCCAAGACCAGTACGGTCACGCAATTCTTTTACCATTTTGGCAGATACTTTTACTTCTGTCATAAGAGTCACCTTAGTATAGTTATGTATAGGAGCACTGTATTTCTAAGTGCTGTATTTCTATTCGATATCTTGGTATTACTTAAAATCTAGCAGACAGCTCGTTTTGAATGATTACTAATATAACCATAAATAATGTCAAATAAATAACATCTCTACAGTACAGCGATGTGACTATTGGAAACAATAATGCTCGCCCAATAGCTGCTTGCTTATACATGTAGCCTTATTAATAAGGCTTTATTCAATAACAAGGCATGACGAGTAAAACTACATCATGCCTATTACGAGCTTATACGCTGTTCGAAACATTATATGGATGCTGATAGATACACTATCAAGATATCCTTACAAAGTTAAAACTTTTAAGTCAGCTACTTATTCTGCTGGAGTTGCAGCAGCTTCTTCTGCAGCTGGCGCTTCTTCAGTTGCAGCAGGTGCTTGCTCAGCTTTACCACCAGCTTGAGTTTGTGCGTATTCTTTACCAGCGATGATAGCATCAGCCATAGAAGTTACGTACAAAGTCACAGCACGGATAGCATCATCGTTAGCTGGGATGATGTAGTCAACGTTGTCTGGGCTAGAGTTAGTATCAACAATACCGATAACTGGGATACCTAGGTTTTTAGCTTCTTTAATAGCGATCGCTTCGTGATCTACATCTACAACGAAGATTGCGTCAGGTAGGCCGCCCATATCTTTGATACCGCCTAGTGAACGCTCAAGTTTTTCCATATCGCGAGTACGCTCTAACGCTTCACGCTTAGTTAGCTTAGCGAAAGTACCGTCTTCTGCTTGCTTTTCTAGCTCTTTTAGACGGTTGATTGACTGACGTAGAGTTTTCCAGTTAGTCAACATACCACCTAACCAGCGATGGTCAACGTATGGCATACCAGCGCGAGCTGCTTGCTCACGTACGATACCGCTTGCAGCACGTTTAGTACCAACAAATAATACCTTGTTTTTCTTAGCAGCTAGGCCGTTTACGTAAGTCAACGCGTCGTTGAACGCATTTACAGTGTGCTCTAAGTTGATGATATGGATTTTGTTACGTGCGCCAAAGATGTATGGACCCATTTTTGGGTTCCAAAAACGTGTTTGGTGACCAAAGTGAGCGCCAGCTTGTAGTAAGTCGCGCATTTCGATTTTGGTTGGATTCTTTGTAGCCATGAGAATATATCCTATTGGTTGGGTTATGCCTCCACATCACAAAAACAGCCTATTTAGCGACACGCATCTGCTACCGGTTAGTTTTCATTAGTAAAGTACTAACGGATCACAAATTAATCAAGTCGCCAAACACCCAGCAATTTTTTGCCATGATGTGTGTGTCATTGGTTAGTTTAAAAAATAAGCTATCGCTAGATTAAGGCAAATGCCCAAATCTAAACTATAAAGTGAATTATAAAAATAACTGCGCTGTATTTTATCACATAACGCCTTTGAAACTCCACCAGTTTGTTAGCAGCTTATTCATAATATGAAAACAAAATAGAGCGCTAACAAAATAAAAAAAGCGACACATTTGCATCGCTTTTTAATTATTCATTTAACTATATAGGCACCGCTTTATGCATATATTATGCAATACAAATACCAATGACTGCTTTATAACCACGCCACGTAAATGGTGTGATATAGCTTTGACGATCTTTAGGCAAATAAGAAACGCTTGGCGCACTCTCTACAATATGCGGCGGAGAGATAATAAACTCTGAACCAAACTCTGTACGAGCGTTACCTGAGATTGTGTTGGCCATTTCACCCAACAAATCTTTCATCATTGTGATTGAGGAGTCAGGTTCACCCATCACTTTGATAATCTCTCGTAACATCACGCTTGATGCACTGACATAGACGCAGCCTTCTAAAGGGCCTGATATCTTAATGACACCGCTATAATCAAAGCCAATCGCGCTTTTATTATTGTTCAAATAAGGGGTATCAATTGACACTTCCGAGCCATCGATTTGCGCAAAAAACGCATTGATCGAGCTTAGAAACACACCCAACTTTTCTACTTTAACCATAATATATTAATATCCATCTGTATTACGTGGCAGCATTAGTCTTGCAAACAAACCACAATCTCGCCTACTTGAGAATGCCAAGTGATAGGAATGATGAAAGAACGCTCATCGTTCGGCAATACAATACTTTGCGGCGCACCTTTGAACACAAATGGCACAGAGATATGAAACTCTGAGCCAAACTCTTTGCGTGCATTGCCTGCGATTGTATTGGCCACTTCCCCAGCCAGATCTACATAGTTCTCTTCACTTTTATCGGTTTCGCCCATGCTGTCTAAGATTGAAGACAGCAAGTCACGCGTCGCCGAAAAATATACCACGCCTTTTTGGCCACCAGATATACCAATCACGCCCGTATAATCATGGACTTTTGGCTGTTTGTTTTCTAGTAAGTAAGGGGTATCGGCAATAAGCTCCTCTCCGCCAAACTGGTCAAAATAGTTACTAATAATACTTAAAAAAATCTGTAGCTTTTGCTCTTTCATAATGACGTCTGCTTTAGTCGATGAATGGTATTAGTCTTGCATCAGCTCATACAAAGACTCTACAAGCTCCTCCTCAGAAAAAGGCTTACACAAAAATCCGCTGGCACCTAGCGACAATGCTTCGATGCCTGTCGCTTTGTCCGATAACGCTGATACCACCAAAATGCGCACTTCAGGATCAATATCGATGATTTTTTCGATGCATTCTAGTCCATCCATTTGTGGCATAGTTAAGTCCATGGTGATCACATCAGGACGATGGACATTAAACTTTTCAATGGCTTGAACACCGCTGGTCGCTGTCGCAACCAACATGAATTTTCCTGAATCGTATGCGCGCTGAATACGGTTTCTAATAATATTTGAATCATCAACAATCATTAACTTATGCATAACTTATCTACTACCTTTAATGAAGTGCTTGTCGTCCCTGACAATATAATTACTATTTTGATTAAGCTTTAGGCAAAGTAATGACAAACCGTGTCATCTGACCCAGCTCACTATTTACGTTAAGCTTGCCATCATGCTCTTTTACTTTGACTTTGATAATATCAAGTCCAACACCGCGACCGCCGTCTTCATCTGCGTGCTCTTTAGTAGAGAATCCGGAAGAGAACAGCTGTTTGAGCAAGTCACCTTTGCTAAGTTGGTTGGCTTCTTCCGTACCGAAACGACCTTCTTGAATCAGTTTATTACGGATGCTGTCATAGTTGATACCTTGTCCATCGTCTTTTACAACCAACATAAAGTTTGAACCGTTGTCTTGCACTTCCAAATCAATGATTCCAACATCAGTTTTGCCAGCAGCATGACGAACACTTGGTGACTCGATACCATGTACTACCGCATTACGCAGTAATTGAATACTGATTTCTTTGATTGGCTTTGCAAGATGTACAGGAATGCTCGTTTGGGTCAGCGTCGTACTTTTTAGCTGTACTTGCTTACCTTGCCTAGCAGCAATCTCTTTTGCAAAGTCATTGTAGAAAGACAATAAATCATCATCTGTCTCACTATCTAAATCGATATCCAACCCACCATCAAAGTTAACATTACTAGCTGCATGGTCTGCTACTGGATTTTGCGTAGCGACTGACGCCTGTACGGTTGACATTTTAGCTGCTGATGGTGCTGAGCGGTTGATACGCTCACCCAATGTCGCAATCGTATTCGATAAGCTGAGTAAGTCATCCAAATGCACCGCTAATGGTAAGAAGTCATTACCAGACAACTGACCTTGGTTTTGCAACGCATGTAATTTGTCTTCCGCATCAGAAGCAATCTTCGTAAAGCTATGTAGTTTCAATGCCGATGCTTCGCCTTTTAAGCTGTGCATTTCACGATAAATCGCTTTTAATTTACCTTCAAGCTCGTATTGCGAGCTACCAGGGTTTTTCAAGATATTGTTCATTCTTTCAATATGCGCTTGGGTATTATTAATAAACTCATTAATAATTTTTGGATTTACATTCAAGATAGTCGTCAACATCTCAATCTGCATATCGTTTTGCGAACGCTCTTTTTCTAGGCGCTGTTCTAAATAGACTGCATCTGACACATCGTTAACGTTGACCAAAATACGAGCAATGTCTTTGTTGTCGTAAACACGTGAGAATTTAAAATCTAAGAAGCGGTTATCAAGACTCTTGTCTTCAGACACATTATGTAGCATCACCTTGTGTAACGGGTTGAGTGAATCCACCAGTTTTTCTTTAACACGAGGGTTATAAAGCTGCTCGATGAACTGCTGTGTGGTCTTAAGGTCTTTATCAGAGATACGACCACGCAAGACATTGGTAAAGTTCTCCCCTGCCAAGCTATCAGAGCCGATGATATTGTTAAGCGCTCGAGAATGCTGTTGACCAATATTTAAGTCTTTATCAAGTAGGAAAAGACCCGTATTTACCGTTTGCATAATCTCTTGCGTTTCCTGACGAGCAGCAAATGCTTCAGCATCCGTCTCACGTAAACGACGTACAAAGAAAAATACGAAGATCAAGAAGTAGGTAAAGATAGCGGCAACACCAAGTACCTGAATAAGACGAATGGTGGTCGCTTGTCGTTTTGTTTCTTCATAAACTTCATTAGTCAGCTCATCAAGCGCATCATTCATACTCAAGCTAGACGTTTTTGCCTGTTCATATGCTAATGCTAGCTCGTCTGAAGAATCAATCCGAATATTACCAGCACCTTCAAGGTAGTTGGTAATTAGCGGTTTTAGCTCACTCCAATCTTGCTGCGCTCTTTCTAAGGCTGCCAATTCGGTTGATGTTTTGATACTTGGAATTTTATGAACATTTCCAGAATCGTCAATGTACTCTGAACCCTCACGCATACTAGAAAGTAATTGGTCAATACCTTGAGTATTATTGTCTAGTCTTTCTCTTACGCGCTTCTGGTGAGGAGAATTGATGTGTTCACCAATACTACCTTGTAAATCGAACAAATCTTTGATGATAGCTTGAGCATTGTTAGCTGTTTTATTAGATATATTTACCAGTGTGGTGTTGCGTTCCAAGACACTTGAAGTATAAAACGTAAATGCAAGCAGTATCCCAATCAATGCCAAGAAGGCAGCAATCGACAAGATCAAGCCACGATAACGCGAGTTACCGTTTTGAGTTGATATAGTCATAGCATAGTCCTTTCAATGTATAGATAAATTTATGTTTATGGTTTTTTAAAAATAATACGTTCCATAACTACTACGCTTAGGGTTACTGCAAGGTTTTCTGTTGCTGTAAAGATACTTCTGTCAAATCTGTACCAAACCATTTAGTCGTTAACTTTGCGTAAGTACCGTCTTCTTTTAACCCTTTTAACCCTGCATTCACTTTTTTAAGTAAATCAGGCTGAGCTTTATCAACTAGAAATACTTTACGAGCACCGTCTGCTCTAATGCTTTCATAGTCAAAATATTTTGGCTGCAGACTAGGTAGATCATTTAATGTATAGCGGAGTACACCAGAATCATCTACAACAGCATCGACTTTATCTTGTGCCATCGCCTCTACCGCTGCAAACGTAGTCGGATACTGCTCTAAAGAACCTAGTTGATATTTACCTTGTGCGAAATATTCATAAGGTTCTGAACTAGTCAATACACCTACTCTTAAAGTGCCCAAATCATTTAATGACTTAATATTTAATGAGTCGTCTAAATATACGAGGCTAGTAGGAAGAGGAGCATAAGCATCTGAAAGCAAGTATTTTCTGGCACGCTCGCTGCTGTAAGTAAGACCCGCTGCTACCATATCTCGACTCTTATTATCCAAGTTATCAAACAATCCTTCCCAAGGATCGTTGTAAACTTCAACTTTGAAACCTTGATTCTCGCCAATGTGTTGCATCAGTTCTATATCAAAGCCTGTTACATTTCCATATTCATCTTTAAATTCATAAGGAGCATAATTGGCTTCAGTACCGACCTTTATAGTTGGCGCTGTATCAGGTAGCTTACTTACAAAATGATCTGTGTTTTCTGTTACTGAGCTACCAGTCGAACTAACGCTTTCTTGGGTAGAAGAATTACCACAACCAAATAGGCCAACGCTCAACAAAAACGGTAACGCTCGATATAACTGCATCATAATCTATCCTTGAAACTTAACGTTGTTTTACATTTTAATAAATAACAATCTAGCAAGGTTAAGAAATATCTATACATACAACGCTTACAGAAAGTTAAGCCGGATAGTACTTGCCTAATTTTACGATTGCAATGGTTATGTTTGGCTATTATCTCCAATTAGTTGTATTTTTTAGCGATACATAAGTGTTCATCACGTAAGGTATTTATAAAACTCGGCTTTTTTCTGAATGAGGATATTGAGCCCATAAAAAAACACTCGTACGTTAAATACATACGAGTGTTTTTTTAGAATGAATTTTATTTAAAAAAGTATTTTCTACTCTGCATCGTCTAAATTTAGATTACGATCTATCTGCCAAATTAAGAAAGAACCTATGCTCATTAGTGAAAACATGGCGATACCGACCTTGAGAACTGGGTTAACTGGAAACAGGTTCAATAATAAGCCGCCAAAGATACCAACTGAGAACATCAGCGAGCCTTGCAATGCGCTTGCCATACCAGCACGGCGTTTTTGAAAAGCGAGCGCAATTGCAGAAGCATTAGGCTGGGTCAAACCCAGTCCTGCGATACAAAAGAAAATACAAGCCAATACCAGTGGTAGCCAAGCATCAGTACCTAGAGTTAGGCCAATCACAAATAGTACACCTGCAGAAATGACCTGCATCATAGCCCCAAATCGTAGAATACTTAATATGCGAAAGCGATTCGTAAGCCATTGGTTCAGCTGAGTCAAGCCTACAAAGCCTGCTGCATTCATTCCAAATAGCCAACCAAAATGTGTCGCTGAAACGCCGTAAGTATCCATAATCAGTTCAGAAGCAGAGCTAATATAGACAAACATCGCGCCCATCAATAAGCCACCGCCAATTGCTGGATAGTTAAAGGTTGGGTCTTTTAGTAAATCCCAATATTGACTGAGCACTTCCCTTGCAGGACGTACATTACGGTTTTCTTCAGTCAAAGTCTCAAAGAAGAAAAACTTAGTAAGCAGTAAGTTTAGAACGCCAAATGCGGCTAAGAACCAGAAAATAGAATGCCAATCAAAAAACTGTAAGAATAGCGCGCCAAGCGACGGTGCCAGTATGGGCGCTAAACCCATCACTAAAATCATGATGGAAAAAGCTTTTGCCGTTTGTCTGGCAGTAAGGCGATCTCGAATTGCGGCACGAGTGACTACTGCGCCAACGCATGCGCCCAACGCTTGTAAGGTACGGCCTGCAAACAGTACGTACTCATTATCTGTGGTTGCACAAAGGATGGAAGCGATAACATATAGCGTCATACCTATATATAACGGTTTAACACGGCCGACACGATCACTAAAGGGTCCGTAAAATAACTGCCCAAATACCAAGCCTAAAAAATATGCGGGGACAGAGTTGGCCATAAAGGCTGTTGAAACACCAAAATCATCTGCCATTGATGGCAGTGCTGGCAGATACATATCAATCGATAATGGTCCTACCGCAACCATCAGCCCAAGCATCATAATCCATGCGACAGGCAAATCGGCAGAGCGCACTCGCTCAGAAGTGATAGGTTTGTTTGGAAGGGAAGGTTTTGAAGCAGACATATTTAAACCGTTTTATATAGTGGCTATTATTTTTAATATTTTATTTTTCGACGTTTAATTGCTTTTAGATGTTGTTAGGCAAGCTTTAGTCATTTTACTGGCTTATCCAGTAATCAATATAGCAACCTTTAACAACAATAGTGCATCTTTACCCACATCGGTGCAAGCAGACAATGCTATATCGTGCTATCTGCTTGCATTTCAATGGCTATAGGATATTGGCGAAACAACCGCTCACAATTAAAACTCAATAGTAAAAATTATCAAAACATGTCTGGTGTTTTTAGGTAGTAATTTCCCTTTATTCAAATCAGGACAACACTAACAAAGTTACTAGTAAAAAAATTTAGCGGAATTGACGTTTACCAAATAAGGTACTGGCTTGCTTTGCTTTTCTAAGAGCAAGTTTACGATTGCGACCAAGCATCATTTTAAGCTGCCATGCTTTTTCCTTATATAAAGTCTTAGCAGGCTGATCATACATCGCATTTATCACACGTTTGCTTGCCAGCACCGCATCAGGAGAGCGCTCTGCAAATTCAGCAGCCAGCTTCTGGGCTTTTTTAAGAGGTGATTCACTGCAGTGGCTAATCAAACCCAATTCTTTGCCTTTATTAGCATCAATGATACGAGCGCTCATAGCGAGCTCTTTAAGAGTGTCTTCTCGTAGTACCCCAAACGCCGATTGTGTCAGCCCCATATCTGGTACTAAACCCCACTTAGCCTCCATAATAGATAGCTGACAGTCAGGGTGACTGATACGTACATCACAAGCCAGTGCTAGCTGTAGTCCAGCGCCAATACAATATCCTTCCAACACCGCGATGACGGGTACTGGTAGATCACGCCATACCAGGCAGACTCTTTGGAACGCACTTTGCCATGGCTTAATCAACTCCCAAAGCGCAAATGCCGTATTTTTTGGATGATTTAAATCTCCTAAATCAATACCTGCACAAAACGTCTCTTCTGCTCCATTTAGAATGACTGCGCGTATGGTTCTGTCTTTGCTAATACGATCTGCTAGCTTAATCAGCTCATTGATTACCTGAAAACTCATGGCATTTTTTTTATGGGGACGATTTAAGGTAACCGTCAGTATGTTGTCTGTGATACTAACTTGTAAGGTCTCATACTGATAACTTGCAACCGCGTTCATAACAATCCTTATTAATGAATAAAATAAATATGATATTGATATTGATATTCACAATATTAGCAGGCTTGTCTTTGTTGTACCGTAGTAATAACTGACTGCCACGATACTATAATCAGTTTTATATACATCAGGTACAGGTGGTCTAGCTAGTAGCAATAAGTGAATTTAACGAAATCAATTATCAGCTTTTGTACTTCTATAATTCTGACTATGTTGCTTTAGCCTCACGTTATATCATCTTCCACGTCATATCATTCTCGCTCAAGCGATGATAATTAAGCTGCGGATAAGAAGATAAATCTACCTTTTGTAGATTATCTAGTGCCGTTAATAATGCCTCATAATACGGCTCAATCATTGCAAACTGCACAGGCGTTGTATGCTGTACATTCAGCAGGCACTTATCTTCTAAATCTTGGCTAGCTTGACGCAGTTGCGGTACACCTGTATATCGACTACCACCCAATATGCGATGGGCAATTTGTGCCAGCATGTTGCGGTCATGAGCTTCCCATGCCTGAATGAGGGCTTGCTTTTCATCATTGATAGTATCGATCATCATGATAATAAGCTTGGCCGCCAACTCAGGTTTGTTCGCTGAACGAGTGAGCGCGTCTTGCCAATCTAAAATGTTTGAGGTATCACTTTTGCTTATACTGTTGTGGTTAAGATCATTATTAATTTGCCCCTGTAGAGTCGAATTAGCGTTAACGGTCCTATCTTGAGGGCTTCTGTCTTGAATGCTTGGGTCTTGAAAGTTATCGATAGACTCTGTCGGTGCTTGTAATAATGGCGATTGACCTTGTTTCTGTAGGCGTAAGCTCTCGTAGCGCGGCGGAATATCACGTGCGGCATCTCGTCTATAACCTTCACGAGGCTGACTATCGCGCAAATAGTCGTCACGGATTTTTTTCAAGGATAGTGGTCGGGTAATTTTTGGCTCACCACCCAAAGAAGCCTTATTGTAGTCGCCCTCTTCTTCTCTGATCATTGGATAGGTAGCTGTTGAAGTACCTGCAAATACATCTGAACTATTTTGAGTCTTTTGACTGTCTACACTGTTAGAGAGCAAATCGTTCGATAAGTCATTGTCATTGATTGAGTAACCGCGTAGCGAATCAATAGTAGGTAGTTCAGCTTCTGATGAGTCAGTGTTCTGTACATGAGCATCTTCTAAATTAGTGCCCTGTGGATCAGAATGCTGTAAGCCAAAATTCTGGAAATCTGTATCAGACAAACCTGTCAGTTGTGGTGTGGCACTTTTACGACCTAGCCATTTCTGTAGCACTTGCAATAATTGAGGTTGGCTAATAGGTTTGCCAACATAGTCGTTGATACCACTGGCTATGAGTTTGTCTCGTTCATCTGCCAACCCATGAGCTGTCAGAGCAATAATAGGAATACGGCTATCCACATTTTCAATACTTCGAATTTGCTTAGCCGCCTCATGACCTGACATACGCGGCATTTGAATGTCCATAAATATCAAGTCAATATTATCTTTGTCTTGAGTAGCTGACTTATCGTCAGTGCTCGTGTCCTCATGATAGAACGCGCTATTTGTTTTCTTATTTATCTCATCACGTGTTTCCGCTTTAGAGAGTTGCGTTTTACTCGATAGGCTCTGCTTATCACTCTTCGTAGTTTTGACGTTCTTGGTTTGTTGTTTACTGACAATCTCGATAGCATCAAACCCACTGCTCGCGGTAACTACCTGAATCCCTAGCTCGCTCAATAGAGCATCTAACACTAGTAAATTGGGCAGATGGTCATCAACTGCCAGTACAGTAACTCCCTTCCAACGTGGCTCCTGCATGGTCTGCGGCATACTGCGGCTTTGGGTATCGAGCATCGCATACAGTTGTCTTTTGTCTAATGGCTCATACAGTATGTTGGCATGATAGCGGTTAAGGAGCGCTTGATCGGCCGCCACTTGATAGCCAAATACAGCAAGCTTACCTTGATAATGCAAACGAATTTGCTTGAGAAGCGCCATCATATCGTCTTGCGTGTCATCATCAACGATAACCCAATCCCAATAGTTCCCATGCTCTTTCAATGATTCCAGTACACCTGGTAATGAATTGGCTTGAGTCAGCTTAATCGGTAAATACTGTAAACTGGCCTTGAGTACCTGTATCGAAGCGGTATGATTGATCCAAACCAACACATTAAATTCATCAGTCTCGCTTGCCAGTGGCGCTAATACTGGCAACTCAATTGTCTGTCCTGTCGCTGCCTCTAACACATCGACATGGGCTGGCATACGAAACCAAAACGTTGCGCCTTGATTGGCAATATTTTCTTGCGCATTATCATGAAACCCAATGTCACCGCCCATCAAACGCGTTAGCTGCTTAGAGATGACCAGACCTAATCCTGTGCCCCCATACTGACGCGTGATAGATGGATCACCTTGGCTAAAACTTTGGAACAGCATTTTCTGATCTGCAATAGAAATACCCTTTCCGCTATCTTGCACACTGATCATCAGATAATTATCACGGTGGTCGTCTAAGCTTACTCGCACCACCACATCACCACTATCTGTGAACTTAATGGCATTACCAACAATATTGGTCAATACTTGCTTAAGACGTAGTGCGTCACCGTTGATACGCATCGGTACATCATTGTAAAACAGTACCGCCATGCGTAAACCTTTCTCTGCAGAAACAGGAGATAGCATATCGACCACATCATAAATAGTGTCATAAAGGTCAAACTCATGGCGATCTAGTACCAGCTTACCTGCCTCGATCTTAGAAAAGTCTAGGACATCATTTACCAAAGCAAGCAAATGTGCTGAAGATTTACGTATGGTCTGTACATATAAGTCTTGCTCAGGATTGAGCTCACCGTGACGTGCCAGCAAATTAATAAAGCCATCGATACTATTCAATGGTGTGCGCAGTTCATGACTGATATTAGCTAAAAATGCAGACTTTGCTTGGCTGGTTGAAATAGCAGCATCACGTGCATTACGAATAGAGATGTTTTGCATTTCCATCTCATCAAATGCCAGACGTAAATCATCCTCGGTTTGCTCTGCATGATCCTTAAGCTCTTGAAAGCTTCTATGCAAGCGTCGCAAAGTTCTGACTAAATCTTGCTGCAATAAATTCAACTCACCATCTGACTCTACTGGTACAGGTTGGTATAAATTATCAACATGGGTACGCTGTAGTTGCAAACGAAGCTCATAAATTGGGGCAATCCAACGTTTCGAATAGATATTTAAGCTCAGCAGTAGAATTAAAATAGTAAATAAACCAGTAATTACCAAGGCCATCGCAATACGGTAGCGTGCAATATAAAGCGGCTCATTATCCATATCGACGAGTAACCACAACGTCTGCCCTTCAAACTCTCCCAATACACTGCCATATGCAGTACCAATAGAGGTTTGCTTTTGTGATAAGAAGCTTTCTTTGGTATCGATGGACGGCCACGACTCCTCTAGTCCGTAGCCAACTGCGGTCAGCACCTGATTATTTTCGTCAATAATAGCAATGCGCTGTACATGCTGCTCGGACTGCATGCGACCCAGTTTATCCTGAATATCCTCAAGCTTAGTGACAACAGTCTGAGGCGCATTGCCTATATAAATTTCACTAGTGACCTGTTTACGCTCTTGCTCTAACAATTCAGGAATCAGGTCAGCTATGACAGGCGTATAGCGAATTAGTACAGCCTCAGCCAAAACCTCTTGCTCTGAATTGCTGGCACGCATGGTTTCATAAAAAACCAAAATACCGCCGACCGCAGCCAGCACACAGATGGGCAGAAACACTAGTATGACCAGTTGACCATAAGCACTACTGGTATCGAAACGTTTTTTATATGCCATGCTAGGTCTACTCTCTACTAAAGTTTTTGCCGTGAATTTTCATGATAATGTTAGTTTTCATAGTACGTACAGCGTGTCGTATTAAAGTATCTGGGCAAGGCGCTACTGTTAATAAAAACACTTAGTTTCAATAAGGCTATCAGTTTTGACGAGACAACTAGTATACAGCTCAAGATTATCTTAACAGGATTCTATCCGTTCTGGTCAAGCATTCCGTATGATGAACAACGTGAAAAACAGAGTGCCAACTACTCTGTGTCAAATAGAAGATGGCTTTGAGCGAAAATCCTTACTATTGCAACTCTCAACGTAACATTGATATTGACCTGATACAGTGACTATTAATCCTTGATGCGATAAGCGCAGCTGAAAACAAAATGATATAATAAAGCCACTTTTTATTTACCACAATATATCGCTCATAGTCATAACATATGAGAGTGCACTCTACTGCCTTTCGTTTTTAGCTCGCTTATCATCTGATATCCTATATACAAAGCGACTGTCTAAAACTATGATCAAACAATAAGAACAGCGCTTTAGTCAAAACAATCAATTGAAAGCATATTCAAAAAACAGGAAAGGATACTTTATGTCCACTACGGCCATGTCAAATGCTAATTTCATTACTCAAATCTCTACCCTCGCTGATTGTGTCGGTCAAACACCGTTGGTGGAACTTCAACGTCTGCCTGAGCAAGAACACATCGCCAATGGCGCCACAGTATTAGCTAAACTTGAGGGCAATAACCCAGCGGGTTCTGTAAAAGATCGTCCTGCTTTTAATATGATTTATCAAGCAGAACAGCGCGGTGATATCAAGCCTGGCGATATGTTGATTGAAGCCACTAGTGGCAATACTGGTATTGCATTGGCCATGGTCGCTGCGATGCGTGGCTATCCAATAACGTTGCTGATGCCAACCAACTCTACCCAAGAGCGTAAAGACGCCATGATTGCTTATGGTGCAACGCTGATTGAAGTAGACGAAGGTATAGAAGCCGCGCGTGATTTGGCCATGCAGATGCAAACAGATGGTAAAGGGGTGGTATTGGACCAATTCAATAATCCTGACAACAGCCAAGCACATTACCTGACTACAGGCCCTGAGCTATGGGCGCAAACTGAAGGTAAAATTACGCATTTTATTAGCTCGATGGGTACAACAGGTACGATTACAGGCGTGTCACGCTATCTAAAAGAGCAAAACCCAGATGTCAAAATTATTGGTCTACAGCCTGACGAAGAAGCCTCTATTGCTGGTATTCGCCGTTGGCCTGCTGCTTATATGCCAGGCATTTTTGACGCAGATTTGATTGATGGAATGATGGATATCGATCAGCGTATTGCTGAGGTTTATATGCGTAAACTAGCAAAAACTGAAGGTATTTTTGCTGGGGTCTCTTCAGGTGCAGCTGCATGGGCAGCGACCCAAGTCGCGAAAGAAAATCCCAATGCTGTTATAGCCTTTATTGTTTGTGATCGCGGAGATCGTTATTTATCAACGGGCTTATATAATGTTGACGACAGCAATACGGATAACGGCGCAGAAATTAATTAGTGTATAAAAACGCCGCTTAGCATTGTTAATTCAAAAAATGCTAAGCATCACTGTTCAAATCTAAACGTAATACTTCAAGCAAGGTTAATGTTGTTATTCTTTTATAATGGATTAACCATAAGCTCGTAAATAGTCAGGATTATCTATGTCACAAGCGCTACCATCCGATCCTATATTGGTTTTTGATATCGAGACTGTCGCCGATGTCGATGCAGCACGTCGTATCTATCCGCAATTGGCTGATCTCAATGATGCGGATGCGTTAAGCGCGCTGACAGCCATACGTACGCAAGAGGCTGGGCATGATTTTATGCGCCTTCCATTACAGCGTATCGTCTGCATCTCAGCGTTATACATAAAGGATGGTAAGTTATCGCTGTTCTCTTTGACTGCTGATAAATTTAGTGAAAAAGAAATCCTAGCCAAATTCTTTAGAGCGTTTAACGACCTTGAGACACTGCCACAACTTATTAGTTGGAATGGCTCAGGCTTTGACATACCCGTACTGATATATCGTGCCATGCAGTATGATTTGTCAGCATCATGGCTGTTCGAAGAAGGCGAGCGTATCAAAAACATGCGCTTCGATAATTATGTAAATCGCTTCCATACACGTCATCTGGATCTGATGGATCGGTTTAGTCAGTACGGTGCTAGTCGCCGCGAAGCCATGGATATTGTCGCAAGTTTATATGGATTGCCTGGTAAAACTGATGTAGATGGTAGCATGGTCGGTTCGCTTGTAAATGCAGGTGATTGGCAGACCCTATCTATATACTGTGAGTCTGATGTTATGAACACTTGGCTTATTTATTTGCGCTGGTTACGTTTAACAGGGCAATTATCTTCACAGGATTTTGATGGTTGGCAGCAGCAGAGCTATGACTATCTGGCAAAATATACCCAGACTGACGGTAGCCCAAGGCATCAAGAATTTATCGCTGACTGGTCATCGGCACCAGAATTATAGAGATCGCATTATTAGTCGTTTTTATTTCCCTCTTCTAGTTATTTATTATTAAGGCAGGTTTATGCAACCCACCGATTCAAAAACATCTACAGCATCTGACATGGCAGCGCAAAACAGTAATACTCAAACGAATGAAGCTCAAACAAAAGATACCCAAACGATTGTCATTCCGCCTAGTAAGAAAAAATCTAAGCCATCTTCAAAGACACGTCGTCGTCTAAAAGATGCAGAGCCACTTCCATTTAATGTTGATGGCTTATCACATGATGGTCGCGGTGTTGCTGTGTATGGTAATGGTTTTGATGTTGCTGAAGGTCATGCCGAAGACAAGCACGGCAAAAAAATCTTTGTCAGCTTTGCTCTACCAGGTGAAAGCGCTCTAGTAAAAATAACTAACAGTCGTGCTAGCTTCGAAGAAGGCGATGCCATTAGTATCACCGCCAATCCAAACCCTGAACGCGCTGTACCACCCTGCCCGCACTTCGGTACTTGCGGCGGTTGTAACTTGCAGCACTGGCAGCCAGATGGACAGATAAACTTTAAACAGTCTGTACTGGCTGAAATGCTAATGCATCAAGCCAACGCGAAGCCTGACCATTGGCTCTCTCCTGTGGTTGGTGATCGCCTTGGTTATCGTACCAAAGCGCGTTTGGGCGTGCGCTATGTTGTCAAAAAAGAAACAGCGCTTGTCGGCTTCCGTGAGCGTTCAAGCAATTTCTTAGCAGAGCTAAATGAATGTCATATCCTAGATCCACGTATTGGCTTCGAGATTGAAAATCTAAAAACGCTTATTAGCACTTTAGAAAGCCGTGACAAAATTGCTCAGCTTGAGCTTGCAATGGGTGAGCAACTACCAGAGCTACCCGACGGCAATCAGCCAGTTGCGCTCATCGTACGTAATTTAGAACCATTATCAGACGCTGATATAGACAAACTAAAAGTGTTTTTTGCGGCGCGTAATTGGCAGCTTTACCTACAGTCTAAAGGCGTTGATAGTATCCAACGTATCGCTTTGACAGATGCTGATGATTTAAGCGAGCAGTTTGGGCGCTTGTATTATCAATTGCCAGAGTATGATTTGACTTTTGAGTTTATCCCTACTGACTTTACTCAAGTCAATCTGTCGGTTAATCGCCAGATGACCAAGCTTGCTTGTGATTTATTAGACTTAAAAGCAGGCGAACGCGTATTGGATCTATTCAGTGGTTTAGGGAACTTTAGTTTGCCACTAGCGCGTCTCGTTGGCGAGACAGGCTCAGTAGTCGGTGTCGAAGGCAGTGAAGCCATGACCGAACGCGCGGCTGATAATGCTCGTCGCAATGGTATTAGCAATACTGAATTTTATAGCCAAGATTTGACGCAGGACTGTACTGACAAGCCATGGGCCAACCAAGGCTTTGATGCGTTATTGATTGATCCACCACGTTCTGGTGCTTGGGAGATTATGCAGTATTTGCCAAAATTTAATGCTGAGCGCATTGTCTATGTCTCTTGCAATCCAGCGACCCTTGCTCGTGATACGAAAGCACTACTAGAACAAGGTTATCGTTTGACCCATGCTGGCGTCATGGACATGTTCTGCCATACAGGTCATGTTGAGTCTATCGCGCGTTTCGAAAAAGTAGCGGTTTAACCTTTCGATATTCAAAAATGATTAATAGTTGAATATTATTAAAGAGATAATTAAGCGTTATTACAATTACTTAAGACGACTCAAAGCTCTGATAATTTTGTGCTGATAAATAGCCGTTATTTAGTGTAATTGACTACAACCGTACAGAGGCTAGCTTGATTTGTCACTTTAAAATGAGATAATAGCAAACAATCTTTCTATGTTTATGATGATGTTTCCAATCGCTACATAGCAAGCATTTGCACTCATAGCTTTGTATATTTTACGCGTGTTTTATGACTGCTGAAAATAATGTTTTTAGCAGTTGTATCGGTTTATACCTGACACTTTATCGATCGTTAATTAAAAGTGTATGCATAGTAAATGAGGTTGTAATCAATTCAAACTAGCTAAGAGGAGTCGGTTGTGGTAAAAATTCGTGAAGGATTACCGCTGGTGGATGGACAGACCACACAGGCCGATAGTGCAACACTTGCGGCGCAACTGGTGGCGAGCCAACGCTCTCACCAGTCAGCTAACAGCTATGCCCAAATTCCTCTCGATATCAAATACCAGCTGGCAACCCATAAGCTACATACTACTTTTGATCGCTCAGCCGCACATACTTATCACTTGCATGACCCTCAAACTGAAGACGAGTATTTGGACGATACCAATGCGTCATCAAACGAAGAGCCTGAGGCAGTCGACCTAGACCAAGCCAATATCGACGTACCTACTTGGTTAGATAATGTGGCCCAGCGTATTGGACAAGAATCAGTACCCAACCTAAGTGCAGCTTGCGAGTTCATCCGCAGTCATATGAATACCAGTGAATCTGAACGTTCAGGCGCTTATGTCACAGGTATTGGTATGACCGATATTTTGACCTATCTTTACCAAGATGAAGATGCGCTAGTCGCTGCGATGCTATACCGTAGTGCACGCAAATCAATCATTAGTCTCGCTGATGTTGAAAAAAACTTTGGGCCAGATATTTTAACACTTATTAAAGATACTCTTGCGATGGGTAAGCTTTCGGAGATTATCGAGAGTAATAAACGCTTAGAAGATCACTTCGTCAATAATCAACGTGATCAGCTATCAAATATTTATAGCATGCTCATCTCTGTGACTAATGATGTGCGCGTAGTACTTATAAAACTGGCTGAACGTACTTTTGCCATGCGTGAATTGACTTTTTCTAGTCAAGAGCGTCAAACGCGTGTCGCACGTGAAGTCATGACTATTTATGCGCCTTTAGCGCATCGACTGGGCATAGCACAGCTGAAATGGGAGCTTGAAGACCTAGCTTTTCGCTATCTTGCCCCTGACCGCTACAAAGAAATTGCAAAGCTGCTGTCAGAGAAACGTAGCGAACGTGAGTCCTATATTCAGCGTGTACAAGACAAATTAAATGAGTCATTAACAGATGCCAGTATTGAAGGCGAAGTATCTGGACGCGTCAAACATATATACTCTATTTATCGAAAAATGAAGCTTAAAGGTTTATCTTTCGATCAACTTTATGACATTCGTGCTTTACGCATCTTGGTTAATAGCCCTTCTGACTGCTATCACGTCTTAGGCCTGGTACATGGTTTATGGCGTTATATTCCTGAACAGTTTGATGATTACATTACTAACCCTAAATCCAATGGCTATCGCTCTCTACATACTGCTGTAATCGCTGAAAATAAATCACTTGAAGTTCAGATTCGTACTCATGAGATGCACTTTGAGGCCGAGCTTGGTATGTGTGCACACGTTAATTACAAAGAAGGCTTAAAGAACAAAAAAGACAATTACCTGAATCAAAGAATCAGCTCATTACGCCAATTGTTGTCTATTAATAATGAAACACGTAATCAGCTACGCTCACCTTCCTTAACAGATGACGAACTCGATGATACGGAGCTCGATGAAGAGGAACAACTCGTTGACTTTGATGAACTGGAACGCATTTATATCTTTAGTCGTGATGGTGATATTATCGAACTACCGAAAGGCGCAACTGTTCTCGATTTTGCCTACTATGTCCATACTCAAGTTGGTAACCGTGCACAAGCAGCTCGCGTCAATCAGCGCTATGTCCCACTGACCTATCAGCTAAAAACAGGTGAGCAAGTTGAGATTATTACCAAAGCATCGCGCGAGCCTAATCGTGATTGGTTGGTGGCTTCGTTAGGTTATATTCATACCAATCGTGCTCGTTCAAAACTGCGTCAGTGGTTCAATAAGCAAGACCGTGATAAAAATATTGAAATAGGTCGCCAAATGCTTAGCAAAGAGCTTGAGCGCCTATCTGTCCATCCTAACAGTATTGATCTGAACGACTACATTCAGCATTTTCATGTCAATACGACCGATGATATTATCGTGGGTTTAGTGACAGGTGATATTGGTCTCAACCAGCTGACCAGTCATATTTCCCGTCAGCTACATCTTGAACCTGAAATACCACCAGAAAATTTTGCACCTCATGTAGACAATAAAGATACAGGGAAGCTCGATGCGTACAAAATACATATCGATGGTTTAGATAATATCGAAATTAACCTAGCAGGTTGTTGTCATCCTGTACACGGTGAACCAATTGCTGGATACATCACTTTATCGCGTGGCGTTAGTGTTCATAATCGCGGCTGCCCAGAGTATCTACGTCTGGTCGAGCGTGATCCTGAGCGTAAGATAGAAGCCGCTTGGCAAGTCCAAACTGGTCGTTATCAGCCTGTGGATATTCACGTCGAAGCATATGATAGACGCGGCTTATTGCGTGATTTGACACAGATAATTGATAAAGAAAACGTTAACATTCGCCAAGTTCAAACGTTAAGTAATGACGACAATATTGCTTTTCTAAAGTTCCATATTGAAGTCTCAGGCTTGGCACATCTATCTAAGTTGCTCGCAAAGTTAGAACAACAGCACGGCATTTTACACGCACGCCGTGCAGTCGTGTAAATGAAACCTTAAGCCAGTAGTTATTTACTCCATAATAAAGTTGTCAAAAAATACTATGCCTGAATTACCTGAAGTAGAAACCACTAAAGCCAGTCTTGACCCATTATTGGGGCAACAGGTAGTTGATGTTAAGGTATTTCAACCGAAGCTGCGATGGATGATGCCTGATAACTTAGACTATTTGATTAACCACACATTGGATAGTGTCGAACGCCGAGCAAAATATTTGATTCTTAATTTTTTGCCAGCAGTTACTCAGGATAATTCTACAGTTTCAGCTAATTTGGTTGAACCACGTCAGCTTCTTGTTCATTTAGGGATGTCAGGTAGCTTACAGCAGCATAGCGACGATACTGATAAGCGTAAACATGATCATTTAGTTATTGTTTTTAATGATGCTGATGGTACAAAATCTCAACTACACTACTACGATCCAAGACGTTTTGGCTCAGTATTATGGTATGAAGATTACGGTCATAAACTACTAGACCATCTAGGTCCTGAACCACTTTCAAAAGATTTTACCGCAGACTATTTGTACAATTTAATCCAGCGTATAGATTTGCCCAGTCAAGATAGCAATGGGATATTGTCAGACAACACTAAAAAAAATAAGCGGCAGAAGCCTATCATCCGAGCTATCAAGTCTGTCATTATGGAACAAGAAGTCGTAGTTGGTGTCGGCAATATCTATGCGACTGAAAGCTTGTACTTATCCGGCATCCACCCTGCTACACCAGCAAATAAACTCTCATACGATCAGATTGTTATCTTGGTTGATTATATTAAAAACATCTTAAAGAAAGCGATAAAACTGGGTGGGTCAACACTACGAGATTTTACAGTAGCAAGTGGACAGACTGGTTATTTCCAGCAAACTTTAAATGTGTATGGTAGACAAGGAGAAAGCTGTCTACAATGTAGCATGACGCTAGAAAACATCAAGCTTACTGGTAGAGCCAGTGTTTATTGTCCAAGCTGTCAGCCAGTAAAATAGATTAGTAATTGTAATTAGTCCAATTATAATCTATCTCATTTAAATGAAGTTAATCTCTATCTCGAACATTTGTCAGTAAATATTTGATATGTATTCAAAACTATAATCATATTACTCGCGTTTTTGTTGCTTATTCGCCTACATCTTGCTTTAATAGTGCTAGCACTTACAAAAATAGTGCGCATCTTTTATTTTTCTGTAATATTTAGCATGCCTATTGTTGCCGCAAGAGTCCTGTGTGAAGATCGCAGCAGCCATTAATTATATTATTATGAGTTTCAGGATATCGTTATGACCGTCAAAGCAAAAACTCAACGCACAGTTAAGCAAAGGTTTTTTACTGCAATAGCAACTTTAGGGTTAGTAGCTGCTACTATCCAGCCTACTTTTGCAGCTATAGAAATTGATGAGACTGATTTCGGACCTTCATACGAAACGATGGTAGTCGATACAGTTGTCGGTAAACCACTCCAGCTTGCAAATGCTGTGGTTGGAACAGCAACGTATATTGTAAGTCTACCTTTTTCACTGATTGGTCGCAATGCAGACCAAGCGCAACAAAAGCTGTTTGTTGAACCATGGGATGCTATGGGACGCTGTTTAGGTTGTACAGTTGCAGAAGATAACTATTACAAGTCACAAGTTGTTGATAAGAATGTGGTACGTATCGTTGTTGATCAACCATCGGAAATTTTGATTAACACTAATGATTACGTAGTCGTCACGCCATAGACTATTGTTTTTGACCATTTTCTTAACAAGCTAATAAATATCAGTTTATGAGCAGGCATAAAAAAGGCTAACTTTACGTTAGCCTTTTTTGTTGCTTCATTTTAGTATCACTAAAACATTAAGCACCTTTTTTACCGCGACCGTGACGCTTACGCTCACTTTCAGTTAAGTAGCGTTTACGAATACGTACTGCTTTTGGTGTTACTTCGACTAGCTCATCGTCTTGAATGAACTCAAGCGCTTGCTCAAGAGTGAATTTCACTGCTGGCGTCAATGTCAAAGCTTCATCAGTACCACTAGCACGTACGTTAGTTAGCTGCTTAGCAGTTGTTGGGTTGACAGTCATATCATCGTTACGAGAGTTAAGACCAACAATCATACCTTCATAAACTTCAAGCTGTGGCTCAGCAAATAACTTACCACGTTTCTGTAGGTTAAACAGAGCAAAGCCTAGGCAAGTACCGTTCGCCATAGAAATCAATACGCCGTTAGAACGCCCACCAACATCACCGATCTTTTGCGGACCATAATGTGAGAAGCTTGATGTCATGATACCGCTACCTGAAGTCAAGGTTAAGAACTCAGAACGGAAACCGATCAAGCCACGCGCTGGTATCGTCGCTTCAATACGCATACGACCTTTACCATCAAGTTCCATGTTAGTCATTTCGCCTTTGCGTAGACCAACTTGCTCCATGATAGAACCTTGATGCTCTTCTTCAATATCGAAGACAACATTTTCATACGGCTCTTGTAGTTTACCATCAACTTCTTTTACGATAACTTCTGGGCCTGATACGCCCATCTCGAAACCTTCGCGGCGCATGTTTTCGATAAGTACTGATAGATGAAGCTCACCACGACCTGATACTTTGAATTTATCAGGAGACTCTGTGTCTTCTACACGCAATGCCACATTATGAATCAGCTCACGCTCAAGACGCTCACGAATATTACGCGAGGTTACAAACTTACCATCACGACCAGCGAACGGTGAATTGTTTACTTGAAAGTTCATAGAGACGGTTGGCTGATCAACCGTTAGTGGTGGTAACGCTTCAACATTGTTAGGATCACAAATAGTATCCGAGATGTTTAACGCATCGATACCTGTGATACAAACAATATCACCTGCTTGTGCATCTTCAACATCAATACGATCAAGACCATGGTAGCCCATGATTTTCAGGATACGACCGTTACGTGTCTTACCATGCTTATCGATGATGGTTACAGGTGTATTAAGTTTGACTTTACCACGTTGAATACGGCCAACACCAATAACACCAACGAAGCTATTATAGTCAAGGCTTGAAATCTGCATACGGAACGGAGCATCAGCATCCACCTGTGGAGGCTGCACAACATCAACAATAGTTTTGAACAATGGCGTCATATCATCAGCCAAATCATCTGCTTCTAAACCTGCAATACCATTCAATGCTGACGCATAAACAACTGGAAAATCAAGCTGTTCATCGTTTGCACCAAGATTATCAAACAAATCAAAGATTTGATCCATTACCCAGTCAGGACGTGAGCCAGGACGGTCAATTTTGTTGATAACAACGATCGGCTTTAGACCTTGTTCAAATGCTTTTTGTGTCACAAAACGAGTCTGAGGCATTGGACCATCAACAGCGTCAACAACCAAAAGTACGCAGTCAACCATAGACATTACACGCTCAACTTCACCACCGAAATCGGCGTGACCTGGAGTGTCAACAATGTTGATACGGTATTCAGTATCTGAAGACTGATCCGTCCAGCGGATAGCAGTGTTTTTAGCCAAAATGGTAATACCACGTTCTTGCTCAATATCACCTGAGTCCATTGCACGCTCAGCAATGTTTGCACGGTCGCCAAAAGTACCAGACTGATGTAATAACTTATCAACCAAAGTTGTTTTACCGTGGTCAACGTGGGCAATAATCGCAATGTTACGCAGGTGTTTGATATCGTTCGCCATATAAAATGCTCGTTTCGTCTTAAAAAAATGCAGTAGCAGTAAGCGCTGCTGAATAAATTTTTATCATCAATCAGATAAATATTGAATCTAAGATGACGCAAAAAATAATGCTATCAAATAAAAATTTCAATACAATCAAATATCTATACTGACGAATTCATCATACAGATAGCTATGCTAATGTACAAACTGTTAACTTACAGGATGTTTGGGTGGCTAGTATAACATTATTGATTCATAAATTTATGTAATAACTCACTTTTCTCATTACATAAATAAAAAAAAGCCACCCATAGGGTGGCTTTTTTTGTAACTATATATTTAGCTATACAGTTATTTTGCTAATACTTACTGAACAACCATATCTTTAGTTTGTTCAACAGTCATTGTTTTGTCACCAGTGATGATGGCGTAAACACGACGGTTCATAGCACGGCCTTCTTCGGTGTTGTTATCAGCGATTGGTTGGTCATAACCGTAACCAACAGTTGATAGACGGTTTGGAGCGATACCGAATTCGTTAGTTAGCATAGATTTGACAGCAACGGCACGAGCTTCAGATAGACGTTGGTTATAACGTGCTGAAGGACCAGTCTTAGAAGCATGACCTTCTACGCGAGCTGTAGAGTTAGGATACTCACGCATCTTCTCTGCTACTTTAGCGATTTCTGGCTTATACTGGTTTTTGATAGCTGATTTATCGTTATCAAAGAATACACGTAGTTCCATTTTCAGTTCATCAGTAATATCTACTGGTACTGGGCAACCGCGCTCATCAACTACAACGTTCATTGGAGTGCCTGGGCATGCATCGATGCTGTCAGGTACGCCGTCGCCGTCAGAATCAAGATCAGCTTCAACAACAACTACTGGAGTATTGTCAACTACTGGCTCTTGCATAGGTGGTACTGCTACTGTAGGTGCTAGATGGCCACCTAGTACTACTTCTAGGCCGGCCAATGCCATGCCTTCCCACCAGTTGTTATCAAAGTTATGAATCGCACGAGCTTCACCACGTAGGCTTAGCGAGTCATTGATGCGATACATAGCACCTAGACCTAGGTTACCGATAGTGTCTTTAGAGTTTGATACTTCAGTACCAGCAGCAACAGTATCGCCATCAGTATTAACGTAAGTTTCTTGGTTTTCTACTTTGATTTTAGATTGACCAGCACCTACTAGTACGTATGGCTTAAGTGCGCTGTCAGTGTAACCAGTAAATTCTTCAGTACCGATCAAGAAGTTACCAGAAATCATTTCTTGTTCGATATCAAAGCGGTTAGCACCAGATTTAGCTGAATCTTCAGAAGCTTCACCGTTTGCATCAGATACACCGTACTCTACTTGGAATTGAGTAGAAGGAGTAAGTTCGATACCTAAAGCTGCACCAGTGTATAGGCTGCTTTCTTTGGCTACGCCACCGTTGTCGTTACCAACACGGTCTGTGTTGTTTTGCAAATTCTTACCAGTAGTAAGAACTTCACGCTGCTTGTCAGAGGTATCACTGAATTCTTCAGTCATGTGATAACCAAGTAACAATGGGCTGATAGTAACACCAGCATTAGCTGCCATCGGTGCAGCCGCTACAGCAACAAGGGCCAGAGCTATTTTATTCAATTTCATGGACTTCCTCCAAAGGATAATTTTAGTGATGCATCAAGCAAAACCGATTTCAAGACGTACTAAGATAAACATCTCTTACGCATTTTAAGTTACAAAGCAAAACCAATTAAGGAGTAGCTTAGCGATTATTAATTCAGTTTACAACTTTTTTCGTTAACCAGCTACACATTATTACACGATAATGTTGTAACTAAAACACAATAAACATTATAAGTTACCCAGAACTAACACACCTTACGCTTTTTATCTTTTGTATGTCAGTTTGTGATAGATGAACAGTCTATTGATAGCTATTTTCTTGAAGCATTTTATTACAATTAGAACTTTTTCTCTATTACTAATGTTGTTCTTTCACTAATTGAAACATTTTTTGACAGTCGCTATATATTCCATATATATTGTAAGAAACCAATATTGTTCTGAAAATCAATCAATTAGCAATTACATTTGTTTTATATACAGTTAAATGAGAGAAAACAGAAAAAGTTTAGCCAATTGGTGCGTCCTAAAGATAGTTAACACAAGGATGTGTGAGATGTTGTTTTATTTGAACGACAGACAGCTATAGGATGTAGCGCTTTATGAACTTATTTAATCAGATACTGACCAGTTGCAAAAGAATAGTCACATTTATTCTTTACATGTCTATTCTTAGAAAAGGTAGGTATAGAGTTGAGAAGTTTTTGGCCACTGCATATAGGTTACTTAATGAACTATTCAAGTTAGTCGATTATAGGAGATCATCCCTTCAGAATAATAATATTTTAAGTGCTAAACAATCAAATGGCTTCACTCTCGTTGAGCTGGTTGTGACGACCGTGGTATTAGGAGTTACCGCAGCTATTGCGGTGCCAAGTATCTTAACGCACTTAGCGCGTATGGAAGCGCAACGTGTCAAGCATCAGTTAGAGAACACCTTATCACTGGCGAAAGCCGAAAGTTATATAAGTCGACAAGATGTCTTAGTTTGCTTATCGAATGACGCAAAGCAATGTCATAGGAATAGTGATAAAACGCTTTTGTTATTTGTAGATAAAAATAACAATAAGCATTTTGATTCTCAAGTGGACATTTTATTAACTCAGCAATCCTTAAACCTAAGATATAGTACAGTGAAGTTAAGAGTTGGCGGTAGGCGTCACTATACTAAATTTTGGGGTGATAGTGGTAGACCGCGAGGGCACTTCGGCCATATAAAATACTGCCCTACCTCTTCTTATAATAAGTCGATGTACCAAATCTCTTTTAACCAATCTGGCATCGTCAAACATAAACTTAACGTAGACCATCCTACGAAATGTAATGGGTAATAGATGCCGTATATGTAAACCTACTTATACATGGCCTCTTTCATCATTATCACTGCGCTCTCTAGTCCTACAAATACAGCGTCTGCAATAAGTGCATGACCGATATTTAATTCATATATACCATCAATTTTTGCAATGGCATTAACATTGTCACACGTTAAACCATGACCTGCGTTAATAAGCAATTTATCATCTAGGCTCTGTGCTGTAGCTACTGCTTGTTCAATTCTTTTAAGTTCAGCCAACTGTACATCATTATCATTTGCTAATCCTGCTTCGGCATAAGCACCGGTATGCAACTCTATCGCGTCCGCATTACACTCAACGGCAGCTGCAATCTGCTTGTCATCAGGATCAATAAACAAAGAAACCTTAATATTAGAGTCTTGCAGTTTATGAACATATTCTTTTAGAAACGTGACTTGCCCTGCAACATCAAGACCACCTTCTGTCGTTAACTCTGCACGCTTTTCAGGTACTAAACATACCCAAAAAGGTTTAACTTCGCAGGCAATTGTGAGCATCTCATCCGTCGCCGCCATCTCTAGATTCATTCTCGTCGACAACTGCCCTGCCATTTCATAAACATCTGCATCTTGTATATGACGACGGTCTTCACGTAAATGTATAGTAATACCATCTGCCCCTGCCTTTTCGCACAATAATGCAGCAGCCAATGGACTTGGATAATTCACACCGCGCGCTTGACGCAATGTTGCTACGTGATCAATATTCACGCCTAACAAAGGTTTTTTTGAATTGTTTTCAGATGAGGTAGATACAGAGATACTCATAAAAAATCCTTTGGGCAATTAAGCCTAGCTTATATAGTTGATATTAAGATAATAGTTGAGACTGAAACTATTGATAACGCTGCTGCTGCTGCCATAATAGACGGCTTTGTAGGGGCTGATAATCAAGTAAATGGTCAATAAGATGTCGATGCAGTTTTGACCAATGATTCAGCGTCTGCTCAGTAATACCTAAGCGTGCCATTTCTATAATATCTGCACCCTTAAAAACAGTCTGTCCAGAATCACTGGCTAAATGCTCAGACTCTTCATTATGTACTAGTACAGGGAGCAGGCCTACATCCGGTAAAAAACGGTAAATACAATCAGATTCGATGAGGTCTTCAACGCTGTCATGCATTAACGTTAAGGTAAATCCTAACTCGGTAAATAAATGCTGCTCAAACTGACGTAGACAAAGACGAAGCTCATTATTGCTCAGAGGTTGCTTGAGTTGTTGTAGACTGATTTGATAATGCTGCCACAATACTGGCATTGGATCTTCAGTAGGTAACAGCCGCCACAATATCTCATTTATATATAGTGCGGCATACTGATGTTGACCGCTAATATTAGCGTAAGGCGCTGCTTCCAATATAGTAGGTATACTGTCTTTTTGAACGCTGTCTTTTTGAACACGGTCAGTTTGAGCCGTATCTTGCGAAGCAATATTAATTTGACTAAATGTTTTTAGATCGCGTTTGCCAGTAGCAAAAAGCTGTAACGGCATAAACAGTGGAGCGCCTTTTTTCCCAACACCATGTATCACGCCATGTTGTTGAGAAAAAAGATAATACAAAGCGCGTTTTTCCTGATAAGGACGCTGATGCAATAAATACCCGACGAGCGCTTCATTACGCATTTTTTATTACCTAAATATAGTAAAGGCAGACAGTGCTTTTGAAGCGTTCGTTCTTAACCGCTATCAATAGCCCAAACTGGTCAATGCACGCTCGTCATCAGACCAACCACGTTTCACTTTGACCCATAGTGTTAACATAATTTTTTTACCAAACAACTGCTCCATATCTTTACGAGCATCCATACCAACTTGTTTGATACGCTGGCCCTTGTCACCGATAACGATGGCTTTTTGACCACCACGTTCAACATAGATAGTCGCATCGATGAAAGTACAAGCTTTGCGTGGACGCCCTGTTTTTGGATCAGTATGTGCCGGTTCGTCTTTAAACTCATCAATCTGTACCGTTAAATCATATGGCACTTCATCACCCGCACTACGCATGATTTTTTCGCGAATGATTTCACTGGCTAAAAAACGCTCAGAGCGATCAGTGATTTGTTCTGTGTCATAAATAGGCGCAGCAACTGGTAAATGTGAGGCAATCACTTCTTGCAGACGATCTAAGTTTTGGTTTTTGAGTGCAGATACGGGAACGATATCAGCAAAATCGAAACTATCGTTGAAAGTTTCAATAAGCGGTAACACGCTGCCTTTATCTTTTAAGGTATCTGATTTATTGATAACCAATACAACCGTTAAATCGGTCTCGCCAAGCTTTTGCAAGGTTAATAGGTCATCATCACGCCATTGATCTGAGTCAACGACAAACAACACTAAGTCAACATCTACTAATGCTGATACCGCCGCCTTATTCATACGTTCGTTAATAGCACGCACTTCGTTATGATGAATACCTGGTGTATCGACAAACACAGCTTGCATTTCATGGTTTGACAAAATGCCATGAATACGATGACGGGTAGTTTGTGGTTTACGTGAAGTGATAGAGAGTTTTTGACCTAATAAGTGATTCATCAAAGTTGACTTGCCCACATTTGGACGTCCAACAATAGCGACGTAACCTGCTCTAAAATCATCAGCCATACGAGTATTGCCACTTGGGGCAAAAAACTCTTCAATTGCCATATCATTATCTACTGCGACATCTGCTGCATCAGTGGCTTTGATAGTATTTTGGCTTGAGTCCATATCTGTATTTTCACCCAAGTTTTGAGTGCTATCTTCATTGTTTGATGGCAAATCAGTATGATTGCTCATAAGTTAATCCTATAGGGTTTGTGACTAGCCGAACAGTCTTGGATGCTAAATTTATTTAGCCATCATTAAAAAAGAGCTAGAAACATTTAAAGTTTTGAAATAATATGTGAGGTAGTTTTGATACGTGTTTGCCAAATGTAAGCTCATTTAAACCGTTACTCTGAAACCAAAATGCATTAATAGACATCAGCTATACACGTTTTTTGGCTGATCCTGGCAGTTTGTGTAGTTGGTTGATCATAAGCTCTGCTGCTTTTTGTTCAGCGATACGGCGGCTTTCACCGGATTCAGTAATATCAGGGCAGTTATTAATATTAACATGGCAGCGCACGACGAAAATTTGATGCGGTGCGTTACCACGCGTTTCCATAAGCTCGTAGTTGGGTAAGTCAAACTGCTTAGATTGTAGCCACTCTTGCAGCCGACTTTTCGCATCTTTCAGCGCTTTTTGGTCATTGACATTATCAATCAGATCACCATACCAAGAAAGAACACAATTACGAGTAATGTCCATATCTTGACTATCTAAATAGATAGCACCAATCAGAGACTCTACAGCATCCGCCAGTATAGAGGCGCGATTACGACCACCACCTTTTCGCTCACCTACCCCTAATATCAGATGATTAGACAGCTCTAAGTTTTGGGCAATAATAACCAATGACTCTTGGCGTACCAATGTCGCACGCATACGCGTTAATCGACCTTCGTTTTGGCTAGGATAGCGATGATATAACGCTTCACCCACAATCATCCCTAAAAGGGCGTCACCTAGAAACTCTAGACGCTCATAGTTCTTTTTACTATCGAACGAGCGATGCGTTAGTGCAAGTTTAGGAAGACCTAAGTTATCGAACTCATAGCCTAACTTACGCGTTAATACGGCTAACCGCTGAATAAATTCTGAGCTAACAACAGGCGTATCAATAGACGTACTATTTTTTCGGGAAGTAGGAACCGCTTGGGAATGGTGCGAAGTTGGTTTCATGCGTGGTTTATGGTTATCCCTTCTGCTTGACAGATTTGATTTAATAATATTGTTTAATATATTTTATGAAATAATGAAAGCGATACGTCGTACTATTATAGCTTACTCTGCTGTTGCCATTTCGATGTTACCTTCGAAACGGTTAACAATATCGACATTGCTAAAAAAGTTGTTAGTTACTGCATATTCTTTATAAATAGCCAATCGGCCTGTTTTTTTATCCGTAAAAGTAAACACATCTTCTGCTTTGGTATCATAGTCAGCATTAATAGATAACTGTTTATTGACACGTTCAACAAATTGCTTAGCTGTCTCGTTGTTATTATTAGCTTCTTTTAGCTGTGCACTTAATACCTTGGTCAGTTGATAGTCACCAATTTGAGCCGGTACGATAGCTACTATCAATTTAGTCGCAATACCCAAAAGCATAATAATGAGAACAATATTTGTCACACTGGCGCCACGCTGCATAGCCAAACCAGATAATTGCTGCATTACGATATCCTTCTAAAGATAAATGACTATGTTGAATAAGCCTCTAAATAACAAATAGCTATTTATTAGGTAGCAACGATATTAGCATAAAACCATTATTGATGAATCAACTGATGAATAATCTTAATTGATAGCACCATTACGTTCAAAGGTAGGTAGATTTAAGCCAGGTGGTTTATGCATCCAGATATAGACTGCTTTACCCGCTAGGTTTTCATCAGGAACAAAACCCCAAAACCTACCATCAGCGCTACGATCACGGTTGTCACCCATCACAAAATACTGACCTTCTGGCACGTTAATACGCCATTCCGTACCCTCTGATTCGACCACCTCTGGTGACTGTTGCTGCAAAAATGGGGCGTATTGCGAGCTGTTCATACCGTCTAGGTAACGTACGAGATGCTTGTTGTCACCTTGTATTTCTTCAAAATATTGTGCCGTGTCTTCTTCCTGCTGACCCATTGCAGAAGCACTCTCTTCTGTCAGTACTTGACCTGGGGCAACCTGTCCTGGTAAATATAGCTGCGAAGTCAATTCAGCATTTGCCGCAAAGTCTACAGACTTAGTCTCAACAGGTACATCATTGATAGATAACGTGCCTTGACTATAACTTACTGAATCGCCAGGCAATCCAATAACACGTTTAATATAATAAATGCTCGGGTTTTCAGGATAGCGAAACACTGCCACATCACCATGCTCAGGCTCACCAGTATCTAGCACCTTATTATAAGTTAGCGGCAGACGCACGCCGTAAGCATACTTATTGACGGCAATAAAGTCGCCCGTATATAACGTCGGCACCATAGAGGATGATGGGATATTAAATGGCTCAATCAAAAATGAGCGTACTATTAATACCACTGCTAGCACAGGGAAAAAGTCATAAGCCCAGCGAACTAGTAAGCCTTCTTGACCTCGACCACGAGTCTTGCGCTGTTTAAGCGCTAGCTTGTCTAACAGCCAAACAATTCCTAGGACTATAGTTAACGGCACTAAAATTAAATTGAAATCAAAATCCATACCAAATTGCCTATTAACGAGCGGCTTATCTAACATCTTTATGATAAGACTCACTACATTTGACTGTTATCTACAATGACTATCTTAGAGTCCAATAATTAGCTATCAACTTGCAACACGGCTAAGAAGGCTTCCTGTGGGATTTCCACATTACCTACTTGCTTCATGCGCTTTTTACCTGCTTTTTGCTTAGACAGTAGTTTTTTCTTACGTGATACATCGCCACCATAGCATTTCGCTAGTACATCTTTACGCATGGCTTTTACCGTACTACGACCAATAATTTGACTACCGATAGCCGCTTGGATGGCAACATCAAACATCTGACGTGGAATCAATTCTTTCATCTTCGTGACCAGTGCATTACCACGATAACGTGCTTGGGTTTCGTGCACAATCATCGCTAAGGCATCAACTTTGTCACCATTGATTAGTACATCGACTCTTACTAATTTATCAGCTTGATAACGCTCGAAGTTATAGTCAAGCGATGCAAAACCTCGTGAAACTGACTTCAGGCGATCAAAGAAATCCATGACCACCTCGCCCATTGGGATATCAAATATCAGCTGTACTTGTCGACCCATAAAGCGCATATCAACTTGAACGCCGCGACGCTCAATACACATTGTCATTACATTACCTAGGTACTCTTGCGGTACTAGGATTTGACAACGGGCAATTGGCTCACGGAACTCTTCAATATTGTTTGGCTCAGGTAGATGTGATGGGTTATCTACATAGATCACATCGCCATTCTTTTTCTCAATTTCATAGATAACTGAGGGTGCCGTAGTAATCAAATCCAGATCATATTCGCGCTCTAAACGCTCTTGAATAATCTCCATATGCAGCATACCTAAGAAGCCACAACGAAAACCGAAACCAAGCGCATCTGACGTATCTGGCTCAAAAAACAGCGAAGCATCATTGATTTGCAGCTTTTGCAAAGCTTCACGGAATTTTTCAAAATCATTGGCATCAACAGGGAACATACCTGAATAAACTTGAGGAGTGATCTGTTTAAAACCTGGAATACGATCAACATCAGGCGTTTTAGAATGAGTAATGGTATCGCCCACTGGTGCGCCAGCAATGTCTTTAATACCAGCAATAATAAAGCCCACTTCACCAGCTTCTAAAATACCTGTATCGACAGGCTTGGGTGTAAATACACCGATAGAGCTTACTGGGTGTGCTTCTTTGGTCGATTTAATATAAATTTTATCGCCCTTTCTTACCGTCCCTTGACGTACACGCACCAATGAAACCACGCCCAGATAGCTATCAAACCATGAGTCAATAATTAAAGCTTGCAACGGTGCGTCACGTTCACCAGTTGGTGCTGGAATAAACTCGACCAAAGCCTCTAGCAGCTTATCGACACCTAGGCCAGACTTAGCTGATACACGCGGTGCGTCAACGGCATCAATACCAATGATATCTTCAATTTCTTGAATAACACGCTCTGGTTCTACTTGTGGTAAGTCAATTTTATTAAGTACGGCCATTACTTCTAGGCCTTCATCTACTGCCGTATAACAGTTTGCTACTGACTGTGCTTCCACACCTTGAGCAGCGTCAACAACCAATAGCGCGCCTTCGCATGCTGCTAAAGAACGTGATACTTCGTAAGAAAAATCAACGTGGCCAGGCGTATCAATGAAATTAAGCTGATAACGCTCACCGTTTGGGTGGTCATAGAACAGTGTTACTGACTGTGCTTTGATAGTGATACCACGCTCACGCTCAATATCCATTGAGTCGAGCACCTGCGCCTGCATCTCGCGATCTTGCAAGGCACCGCACATTTGAATAAAACGATCGGCAAGCGTCGACTTACCATGATCAATGTGGGCAATGATTGAAAAGTTACGAATATTGGCTAATGCAGTCACAAAGCGCCTACTAAATTAAAGGTGATAGAATAATAAAACTTAAAAATAAATACTGTCAGATGCAATAGATAATGTACTTGTACTTTGTTGAAAGTTAACAGCTATAACCAGCCAATTCGGCTATTACTGCTGTCTGAAATCCATAGCCAAGCACATTAGCTCTTATGCAAAGACATAAAAGAGTATTCTAGCAGTTTTCCACTGCAAAGTAAGGCGATTTTGTTAGAAGAGATGTGACTTGCAGATGAAATAGTAAGCTAAAAAAGTAAAAGCAAGAAGTAGCACGCTCGTTGTACCTAACTTGTTTCTGTAGAGACCATTTTAATTACCATAAAGTAGCTACTATGAACCTCTATAGAGAAAAGAAAACAAGCAGCTATGTTTAATGGGTTCAAGAGATATTTACATCTGTTGTTTCGCTACCAGTTTGGTAAAGATATTTATACATCCACGGCGATTTACCATAAAAAGCGCCATTTATCTGAGTCTGCTCTATTAGATATTCACGGAACCTTAAATAAAACTCGTTGTCCGGGCCCTTAGGCTGCTGCCAAAATTCATCAAGCGGCTTTTGATCTGTTAGCTTAGGAATATCATAAATTGCGCGACCCATCACCTTAGTCGGTTTCTTATGATAGACCGACTGCAAGCCTGTCGTACTATTAATCGTCACCATACCAATACTGTACTTCATCAATGTTGGCAGGTGCATATCACAACCATAGAAAACACGATGAGACACTTGATAACGTTCAGCTAGGCTAGCTACCAGCTCCCGATAGTCTCTATGACCCCGATCTAGTGGATGATGCTTAAACACGAGTAACTGTTTTTGTTTAGCGAACTTTGCAAAGCTTGCGATAGACTCATCAATGAACTGTACCACATCACGATAATCACTATGATGAGTAATCTGTGAGTCGTTATGCACTTGCAAGCTGATCAAGAAGTAGTTATTACTTTCTTGCTTGGTCAGCCTCTTCTGCAAGTGTTTATCTGGTAGATATCCTCGAATTTTCCGCCACGGTGCCTTCAACCAGGCAATCGCTTCTTGCCAAGCAGTCATACCTCGATAGTGCGAATAATGGGGATAGCGATTTTTATAAACCCAAGTAATAATGTAATAGGCGATGGCGGCGATACTTAAGCGATAAAATCGATTGTGCGTGTACAAAGGCTGATCATTGGCTTTCTTAAGTGCTTTAATCTCGGCAGTGTTTAGACGTGAATAACCGTTAATCCCATGTTCTTGTAAGGTAATATAATCAGGACGCAAATACCCTTCTTCAAAGACAAAGAATGAAACACCCAACCTTTCACTAATACATGCCGCTTGGGTATGATGTGGTCGACAATCACCAAAGCATACAATCGCATCAATATCATGCTCTTGGATAAATACCTGCAACCAAGAAGAAAATTGCGCTAATGTATTGGTATATTCGTAAGTATTATCGTGATGATAAAAAAAGGCATCGCCCGCATTGAAATTGATTTTGCTCACTTTAATGTCTTGTGTTTGCAAGAATGACGAAAAGCGATTAAAAAACCCACCCATTTTCCCTTGTAGTAGCAAGACATGACGATGAGTAAGCAAGTGAGACATCGAAGCTGCCATAGTACTGGACTACCATTAAATGAAAAAGTAAGAGATAAAAATGAGAAAGGTCGTGCAGTCATGCGAAGATACGTAACGTAAAAATGATTATACCGAAAATGCACCTATTTGTCGCAATGCAATTATATGGCGCTCTTCTGATAAATTAGCGAGATATTTTGCGTAGTTGCTGTTGCCATCGATGACGCTGTTGCATAAAGCGTATGGTCGCATGACGTCTCAACTTTGTAGATAAAGACAAAGTCTTAGCTGAATTGTTTGAAGTATGAGTTATTTTGGGCTCTGACTTCTCATTTCTCTCAAGCAAATGTAAATCTTTTGGAGGGTATAAATAATCGATCACTTGCTCTACTTGTGCTAATCCATAGCCATCAGGTAAGCGATACAACGGGTAGCATATAAGCGCGCCATATATTAGCTGTTCAAGAGACAAAGGTATATCTCGTTCACGCCTTTTTAGATAGTTGGCTTTAGGTAATAACTTCTCATCAATATCTGTGGTCAACCCCCAACCTGCATAAAATGGCAGACCATAACAGGTAACGTCCAGTCCACGTAGCAATGCTTCAAAACCAGTCAGTGAGCTGATCGTATGAACCTCATCCACCCATTCTAAGCAATCAGGCATCGCCGTATCATAGGCTACTGCTTGAACTAGTTGTAGATGGGATTCTGATACCTTACCTGCTCGCAATCCTGCCTCAACATCAGGATGCGGTTTATAAATCAAATAGGCATCTGGGTTATCTTCTCGTACACGTTCAATCAAACCACTATTTGTCTTTATTGTGGAGCCGCAGTATTGTACTGATAAATCATCCTCTACCTGACCGATAATAAGAACGCGGCGTCTCCCAGATATTTTGGCATCCTGCATCCACGAATTATTTTGGATGCTAGCAATATCTATACCCATCCCAACATTGTATTTACTTACCCGCTGAGTAAGTAGTTTACCTTGCAATTTTTTTACGCGAAGACGCTGTTCAGAACTCAGTGGTGGACAATTTTGCAGCAATGTTTCTAAATCTGAAGGCTGGGTCGCATCGTAATAAATACCTTGTTTGTCTATCACAACAGACAGTGGCGCCAATAAAGTAGCACCTAAACCATTTGATCGGATAAAGCCATCTTCCATACAATAAATAGCTGGTGTATCCAAGCTTTGCTCAGCAAGTTTACTCTGTAGCTTTGTCTGTACTTGCTGACGTTTGGCCAAACCCCATACTAATAAAGGCTGTTGAAAATTGACACGGAAATGGTCTGGGTGTAACAGGTTTTTTAGACGCGGTTTTGGTTTAATAAATAATGTCGTACGTGGTAAGTCGGTGAAAGCTCTTACAAACGGTAGCTTCCAACGGCTAAATTCATATACCGTCAAATCGCCTTCAAGGTGCCCTTGCCAACGCCGATTGGTCACCAACCACTCAATGGCTACATCTATGTCACAAGCTTGTTTCGTTGCCGGATCTACATAACGACTATAATCAATATAAGCACTATAAAATAATGCTTCCAGTGTCGTTTGAAGTGTCTTATGCGACGTTATAGGAAACAGTGCTGAGTTCGATAAGTTCCTATTGCTTATGAATATCTCAGCTGATGCTAAACGACGTTTTTGAACTGTTTTAAGTAGGTTTTTAGGTGCATTAGTGTCATCAGTTAATCCCCATCCACTATACCAACTGACCCCAAAGCAATGTACTCTTTTGCCTAACATCAATGCTTCAAAGCCCATATGTGAGCTGACGGTATAGACATCGCCTACTTGTTTAAGCAGCTCAATAGGATTTAGGGATTGAGTCAACAACCTAACGTTTTTAGGTAGTTTTAAGTTGGATAAATATCCTAATTTTGACGCGGGATGAGCCTTTATCCAGATGTGGCCGTTAGGATGATTGCGACATGCAGATTTTAACATCTTTTTAAACTGACGTTTATTTGCACCAGCACCTTTAACAGAGGCATCGCCAGCTACTTGATCAATCAATAAGACATGTGGTTTTGAAGCGTTTTCTTTTTCGTTAATCTTTTCTTCATCAATCAATTTACTCAACGACGGGCAATCGATTATGGAATTATATTTGCTAAGTTTTTTCTCGCATATACGCGCCATCAAATGACGAGCACGTGTCTCGTATGTTGCACGATCGCTACTAGTACTACTCTTGGTACGCTCAACAATCAGCTGCTCAAGGCGCGAGTGGTGCGTCATATCAAAGTAAATGCCAATGTCATCGACAATCACGCTTAAGCCATGGCGACTACTAATACCTGAATCTAATGAACGCAAAAATCCATCTTCAATACTTAAGGTACTCACGTCCTGACGGGTTGCAGCTTTATCAGCTCGTTGGAAGCTTTTCTTGTGTCCCCATCCAATAAACGCATCAGGTTGTAGTTTTTTATTGCCATTTATCAGGCCTTTTTGCAAACCTGACCAAGGATACCAGCGCTGAATATCGGCTTGTAATACTTGCGAGAGTAGCAAGTTATTGCGACACATACCTTTACCAATCACTGCCAATTGCTTTGGTGATTGATACTTTGACGATGGCAAAAGTAGCGCATGATCAGAGGTAGACATAGTAGATACCTTGACTTCGTTCGCTACTTCTTTTGCCATATTTTTAATACCTTTGCTTGTTAACTTTAGTGAAATCTATTCAATAATCATCGTTACGTCATGATTAGTTAGCCGTTATAGATCTAAGACAACCTTGGCAGCAATGGCTAACTGATAAACGATCTGCGATAGACCACGAGCAATCTCTACACGCTTAGTTTTAACCTTCGGTAATACCATAATCTCATCACCTTGCTGGATACGATACGCCGTATTGACCACTTGACTAGCACCGTTCTGATGGACCACTAAAATATCTTTCGTATCAGCATTGTCAGAGAAGCCACCAGAGTTGGCTACGTAGTCCCCAACGGTATAGTCAGGATTGAAGGTAAGTGCACCTTGTGCTCGTACTTGACCATTGACTGTAATGACTGACGTTTGAGCCGGTATCTCAATGATATCGCCTTGTTGCAGAATAATATCTTGCCAAGAGTTTGGCACAACGACAATTTGACCATCGGTTTCTACATTACGAGCTTTGGCGACGAACTGTTTAACCAATGCTGCATCATCTTGACGTAATGCTGCTTCCTCACGAGTCGTCGACTGTGTTGCTAAAGTCAGTTCTTCTAAACGATCGAGCGACTCATTGATCATACGTTTTTGTTGCTCAGCAACAGATTCACGGTAGATTGTTAAATGCGTCAGTTTTGCTAGTGGACTTGGCTGCAATTGTGGCACGATATCTTTTAGACGCGCACCGTATGGTACGACCATTGCACCATTACCAGTATGCGAACCTTTTACCTGCACAGCGATCGTACCTGCGTAACGATCCGACGTTACGACCATTTGATCGCCATTATAAACAGGAACGTTTTGAGCTTCACTTAATGAGTAGTATTCTGCCGTTTGTGCACGCCCGGCACTGCGAGTAATACTGACGTTAGTGGCATTGGCTGCTGGATTAGACACTTGCAACACGTCACCAATAGTCAGATCATTCACATCAAACTCGAAGGTATACTCATTTTGAACTTCTCCACTGACAACAAACGATTTTTTCTGCGGTGCCACGGTGATGACATCACCATCACGAAAAGAGAAAGATTGCAGTTTACCTGCTAGTAGAAAATCATATAAGTTGACTTGTTGCAGCATTTGGCCATTGCGTTTAATTTGAATATCAATATAACTGCCACGAGAGGGATCAACACCGCCTGCTCTATCTAAATAAGACAATACCGAGTCTGCTGCGAGACCACCATAATAACCTGGCTGTTTAACAAAACCCGTGACAAATACTTTGACTGGCTGTGCCTGCTCTAATGAAGCGTAAACGCCAACATTTGAACGATAAATACGATTGACCGCGCTTTTGACCACGTTTTGTAAGTTACCGTTTTGCACACCAGAAATACGCACTGGACCCACGTTTGGTAAGAAAATATTGCCCTGTGGGTCAACGGTCATCGTCGCGGCATATTGATAAGCGCCCCACATTCTTACCTGAACGTTGTCACCTGGATTAATGACATAGCTATCATTAAAAGTAGATCCTGACGTCGTCGAAAATGCACCGCGAAATAACTGTTCGCCAAACATCATGTCTTGTGTATCAACGTCTTGATAAGGACGAGTAGTATTGATTACTGATTGACTTGGCAAACTGGCAGCATTGACGGCTTCTTGAGTAGTTGCCTGAGCAGGTACGTTGCCAGAGAACGCTTGTGTTGAAGCACTGCTAGTGTTGTTACTAGTACCAAAGTTAGATCCAGCTATCTGATTAGCAGCACTGTCTGCGGCCATAGCTGGTAGACTTGTTGCAATCATCGCCAAACTAATCATCATCACGATAGAACGTGGTTTCGTATTCATGAGTTATATTCCTTTACTGATCTATCGATCATTACTGATATCTGGTTTTCAAGACTAGCTACGGTGATCACGAACCACTGCCATCACGAGACGTACAAATCCATATAGCATCAAGAGTAGCGCAAGCGACGTCCAAATGAGATAAGCTTGACGAGGATAGGTTGCATCTTCGGCTTCATAAGGCGTTGAGATTACAATCAAGTTTTTCATCTTTTTGAAAGCTTCTAGACGCGACTTTTCAAGCGACGACAATGACAATTTGTATAACTCGGTAGCAAAATCCACATCGGCTTTGATGGTTTCAAACTGTACCGCTTGGCGGTTTAGCTTAGTTGTGTTCGGTGAGGTCAACTTGGTCTGTTCTTGAGTGATTTGCTCTCCAACCGCCTTTATCTGACTTCTTAATGAAACGACTTGCGGCGCATCTGGATTTAGATAGCTGAGTAACTGACGCTCTTCGGTACGCAACGAACTCAATTGTGCTTGCAAGCTACCAATTAACTGATTAACGATTTGCGCATTGGCTTGTGGATCATAGATTTCATTTTCATTCTGATAGTTTAATAGCTGCTCTTTGGCATCATTTAAGCGCTCTTCTGATTCGTCTAGCTGGGTCTCTGCAAACGCTAATTGATCGCGAGCTACTTCTTGTGAAATACGGTTCACAAACTGTTCGGACTCACCTAAAATCGCTTTATTTAGCTCAAAAGCATATTTTGAGTCAAAGCCTTCCGTTGATACGGAAAGCACATAGCTCTGCTCGTCAAGATCAATGTGAACCCTTTTTTTGAAGTACTCAAGCAAATCCTCTTGCGAAGCATTTGGATCAATCTCATAGATAGGATCTGACCCATCCACATAATATGATTCACGAAATTTAAATTTATTGTCTAGGCGCTTAACCATGTCATTCGACAAGATGTATTCTGTCAAATAGGTCGCGTCTTCTTTGCTTGTGCTATTTACGCCCAGCAGGGCTGATAAGCCACCGCCAGATGGGACGCTTGAGTCACTAACCTGCTTGACCACTACGTCTGCAGTCGAAACGAAGCGTGGATGAGCAAGGGTCATCACATAAAAGATAACGAGTATCCAAGGAAGGATCACCAAGCCGATAAACAGCGAGAAGTTAATTATCTTACTTTTTTGCTTTGTGGATATGCTTTTCATAAACCTCAATCGCTTCCGTTGTATCGTCAAACACGTGTGCGGTTTGATCCATTAATACAATACCAATATCACAGTTTCGTTTGATATCACCAATATTGTGCGACACTATTAAAAATCCAGCTTGTGCTCGTCGAGCCGCCAGTATCTCTTCACTACGCTTCCGAAACGCTGCATCACCCACAGCCCCAGCTTCATCTAGCATGTAGTAGTCAAAGTCAAAGGCCAAGCTAAGTCCAAATGTTAATCGAGCCTTCATTCCTGATGAATAGCTTTTAACGGGCATATCAAAGTAATTACCAATATCAGCAAACTCTTCGACAAAACGTATTTTTTCATCGATATAAGGGCCACTTGAATATAATCGACAGACAAAACGAACATTTTGACGCCCTGTTAAGCTACCCTGAAACCCACCTGCCACACCAACTGGCCATGAGATAGTAGAGTCGGTAATAATCTCCCCATGGTCGGGCTGATCAAGTCCACAAATAATACGTAGCAGTGTCGATTTACCAGCACCATTACGGCCTAATAAACCTACACTTTTTTTATCACCAATGGTTAAATTCAAGTCTTTAAACAAATAATGGCGACCATTTTTCGTCATAAATGACTTTGAAACGTTTTTAATTTCGATCATTGGCTCACCTTTTCTATCCTTGGATCCATAAATTGCCATATGATATTAACGAGATCGAATCATGTCACGCTCAGCATACTTATAAAGTAGCAGTCCCAAAAAATTGACCACAAACATCCACTCTAAAAAGTACCAAATATTAATATGATAGGCTGGATAATTTGGCGCAAAAGCATGCCTCATTAGCTCAATATTGTGAATGAAAGGGTTGTATAGCAAATAACTAAAATACGGCTCTGGGATAATATGAATGGGATAGATAATACCAGAAGTAAAATACAATATAGTAAACAGTATGGTGATGACCTTACTGATTTCCCCTCCATAATATCCAACGACCATCATGATTAACGCGACACCAAAGCTAAATATAAAGAGCGTTATCCAACAAAACAGCACAATGTGCAGATTCTCTAAATTGGCGTAAATATCAAAAAACGCTAAGCCTAGTAGCAACAATATAGACGTAAAGAAGTAAATAACCAGCTCTAAAAATGAACGTGCAATAATCACATCGATATGTTTTATCGAGCGATACATCAGTAGGCCCTTGTTTGCATCGACAGCACCTAGCGCTCTGGTTGCTATCTTTTGAAACATTCGAAAAGGAACCATTCCGGCGACTAGAAATAAGGAGAAATCCATACCTGGTACTAGACGTTCTCTAATAGCGCCAAATATCACTAGAAAAATTAGAACCTGAAAAAGCACTTCAAGGGGCGCCCAAAGGTAACCCAAACGATAACCACCAAAGCGCGTCTGTAGCTCACGCATTAGCAAGGCGTGAAATGCTGCACCCATGACTTTTAGGCCACTGCGATGCTTGATGGGACGATAAGGGGGTAGTTGGACAGACATGGCGTTACAGGACTTTACCGAAAACAGCCCCTATGATAAGTAAGCGCGACATAAGTTACAAGAAATAATCTGTATATAAACGGATAAACCCATGATTTAGTAAGAAATCTGTAAGTAATTGGTTCTTAAAACGTTATACAACAGTTACAGCTAGTTTATACAATACTTTATTTTGGGCAAAAAAAAACCAATCTCGATAGATTGGTTTTTTTAGTACTGCTATATATGGTGGCGATGAAGAGACTTGAACTCTTGACCTCACGATTATGAGTCATGCGCTCTAACCAGCTGAGCTACATCGCCATTTGAGGCTGCATATTATGCCCAAGCTGCTGACTGCCGTCAACCCCTAATAGGCATTTTTTGCAAAAAAAATGAATTTAATTCAGATTAATTGCAACAATTACTACAATAAACGATAAGAAAAGTTTGGTAAACCGATAAGCCGGGTTCTGTCGTGGACGATCATTCCTCTAGGCGTATCATCGCTAATACGCTCAAGCAACCTACCCGCATCGAACGCGGGCCGCGCCATGCCGATGCCTATTTGGTCTTGCTACGCGTGGAGTTTACCATGCCGTGAGATGTTGCCATTCACGCGGTGCGCTCTTACCGCACCCTTTCACCCTTACCGATAATACCCTAAGATATTAAAGGCGGTCTACTCTCTGCTGCACTGGTCGTCAAGTTACCCTGCCCAGCCGTTAGCTGGCACGCTGCCCTATGTAGCCCGGACTTTCCTCCCCTGCTCATCTGTTGCCAGTGTGCAGCGGCGATCGCCTAGTCTACCAAGCGCGCTAGTATAGCAAAATTATGACAGTATGCGGGTGTCTTTTGAATTTATTTTTAAGGACAATAACAAATGGGTTAAACGAAATTTTCTGACAGTATTTCAATATTGCCAACCAGATTACCTTTTAGACACGGAATTTGTAACCAATGCGCTTCGGGATAATGACTGTCTAAGTACTTTCGTAGAAATTTAATAGTGCTATCTGCAATCTCAGTATCCGTTTGCTCAGCATCATCGTGAATATGATTGTAAATTACGCTATGTACCATTAATCCGCGCGACTTTATGGCTTCTAAACTCAGCAAAGTGTGATTAATACTGCCCAATCGACCAGAGGTGACCAAGACGATAGGATAGCTTTGCTCAGCAATATAATCTAACGTGAGTAAGTTCTCTGTAATTGGTACAAGCAAGCCACCAGCACCTTCTAGTAGTATCGCATCATACTGTACCTGCAATCGCTTGGTGGCACTAGTAACAATGTCAGGATCAAGTGTTTCTCCTGATAACTTAGTAGCCAGATGAGGAGACGCTGGCTTCTTATAACGATGAGCACAAGTCGTAAAATCAAGGTCACATGGCTGTAGTGGAATATCCATCAATTGACGATGAGTAATGATATCATCAGCGATATTCATCTCACCATTATTTGGATTGATCGATACGCCCGTTTGTACTAGCTTTTGAGTAATGACTTTTACACCTTGCTGCATAAGTGCTTTAGCAAGCAACCCAGTAGCATAGGTTTTACCAATATCGGTATCGATACCAGAAACAAATAAAACACTCATGATTGACCTCGGCTGTCTAAATATATTCGCACAACTTTTAGCAGCGATTGGCATAAGGTTATTAGCTCATCATCCATAATCACATAAGGCGGCATAATATACACCAGCTTTCCAAACGGTCTGACCCAGATACCATTATCAATCAATAAAGACTGAAATGTGGGCATATCGACCGCTTCATGCAACTCAATGACGGCGACTGCACCCAAACAACGTACCTCGGCAACACCTTCTAATAAAGCAGCAGGCGCTAGTTGTTGCTCCATAATGCGTTGAATATTGGCGGTGCACGTTTCGATATCATAAGACAGTATCAAATTAATCGACGCACAGGCGGCCGCACAAGCCAATGGATTGCCCATAAAGGTTGGGCCATGCATAAGGGCTGGATAGTCACTATTATGAATGGTATCAGCAATTTTTCGGGTACATAACGTTGCGGCAAAAGTCATATAGCCACCCGTCAATGCCTTGCCAATGGTCATGATATCAGGGCTGATGGCTGCATGTTCACACGCAAACAATTTACCACTACGCCCAAATCCAGTGGCGATTTCATCCGCAATCAATAGCACATCATGCTCATCACACAGTTGACGAAGCAATTGTAGATATTCAGGACTATAAAAACGCATTCCGCCTGCGCCCTGAATAATTGGCTCAATGATGAAACCCGCCAGCTGCGCGCGGTATTCTACAAAAAACTGAGCTAATGATTCACGCTCATCCACTGTCAATGCGCGATCAAAACCAATTGGCGGCGCAGGGACGAAATGCTGCATCGGTAACTGTTTGCCATATAGACTATGCATACCATTGACCGGATCACAGACACTCATAGCATGCCACGTGTCTCCGTAATACCCTGAGTGGGTTGATGCAAACTGTTGCTTGGTTGGATGATGAGCAGCCACTTGATATTGCAGCGCCATTTTTAGTGCCACTTCTACCGCGATACTGCCACTATCTGCATAAAAAATCGCATCAAGTCCAGCAGGTACAATATCGAGTAATTTTTTGCCCAAGTCTATGGCAGGCTGATGGGTCAATCCACCGAACATGACATGCGCCATTTTACCCAATTGCTTGGTAAGTGCTTCATTCAATGTCGGGTGATTGTAGCCATGAACACTCGCCCACCACGATGACATACCATCAATCAGGCGCGTGCCATCTTCAGTAATGATATAAATGCCTTCAGCACGATCAATAACAATATTGGGATAAGTGGGAGGCAGGCTAGCGTAAGGGTGCCAAAGATGTTGCTGATCGAACTCGCTTGCTACTTGAATGGGTTTGGTGCTCATGGTTTCCGTGGTCATCGTATCATCCCTAAAACGCTGTAAATCCCAGCGTCATTAATCACTCATAAATTTTTTATTGACCCGTAATACGTTTGTATTTAGATAACAGGTCATTTTCAGTCTCGACATGATTGGGATCGTGAGGGATACAATCAACTGGACAAATCACAACGCATTGTGGCTCGTCAAAATGTCCGACGCATTCTGTACATAAGTCAGGGTCGATGACATAGATATCATCCCCTTCTGAGATGGCTTCATTGGGGCAAGCGGGCTCGCACACATCACAGTTGATGCACTCATCAGTGATTAATAGTGCCATGAACTGTTCCTTATATTTTTGCTCGTATTATATATATTTGGCTGCTTTTAACTGTTTTAGCAAGGGCTAGCAAGACATTTTTTATTCAGTATCTTTGATACAGCACCTTTTATTTGATATTTAACTTTTCATCAAAAGCTTGTAAGACACAGGGTGGAACGAATTTATTAACGTCACCGCCAAGCTTGGCAATTTCGCGAATCATGGTAGATGAGATAAATGAGTAATTTTGAGATGGGGTCAAAAATACCGCTTCAAAGTTTTCATCAAGCTCACGATTCATATTGGCCAGCTGAAATTCGTACTCAAAATCTGACATCGCACGCAATCCACGCAGAACTGCCGTGGCGTTTTTTTCACGCATAAAATCTACAAGCAGCCCTTCAAAACCAATCACAGATACCTGCGGTAAATCTGCAAACACGGTTTCGACCAAAGCCACTCGCTCTTCAAAACTGAACAAGGGCTTTTTATGGTGTCCTGAGGCAACCGCGATAACGACCTCATCAAATAGTTTGGTGGCACGTGTAACCAAATCCACATGACCATTGGTAATAGGATCAAAGGTACCAGGATATAGGATTTTGGTATGTAGTTTTGAGGAATTGGGAGAAATAGAGTGACTCATAGCATGACTAATATAATCGGTAATAGTAGGCTGTATGCTAGCAAATTTTGCTCAAACTTAATACTTATCTGCTACATTTGTCCTAACAGCTGATTTACCTTTTCACCAGAGGCTTTGATACAATAGGCAGTTCGACTCATCCTCTTATAGTAGAAATAAAAAACCATACTATTTATTGGATTAGGATGAGGAATTAGTGGGACTGATTAAATAAGGAGCCTGCGTTTTAGGTCATCTTTATGGAGAAATTATGTCAAAAAAATCAAAAAAGCCAGATAATCAGATTTGTGCCAATAAAAAGGCGCGTCATGAGTATTTTATAGAAGAAACCTTTGAGGCAGGACTGGCACTACAAGGTTGGGAAGTAAAAGCCATTCGCGCAGGAAAAATGACCATTACCGAAGCGTACGTCATATTCCGCAATAACGAAGCCTTCTTGTTTGGTGCTCATATTCAACCATTGATATCGAGCTCAACGCACGTTAGTCCAGACAGTATTCGCACTCGTAAATTGCTACTTAATCGTCGTGAAATCGAGAAGTTATCTGGAGCAATCAATCAGAAAGGTTATGCTTGTGTGCCGCTATCTTGCTACTGGAAAAACTCACTGGTGAAATGCCAAATTGGCCTAGCATTAGGTAAAAAGCAGCATGACAAACGCAAAACGCTAAAGGATCGTGACTGGGAACGTGATAAGCAGCGCGGCTTCAAACAGCATTTAGATTAATTAGTGTTCATTTAATCTAAATAGAAAAGGACGGCTCAGTATATATTGAGCCGTCCTTTTTTGACTATAACATTCTATAAATAATCATTTTGAACGCTAGTTGATAAAAACAGACTTTATAAGACAGTAAGGCTTTATTAAATTCAACCACCTATTCTACTGCTTGCTCTTCTAAAGACAGTCTTGTCTTTCTACTAGCTTGACGCAATTGCCTAACACCATGAGCAATCAAACACGCAATCCCCAACCAAATCAAACCGTAGCTATAAATCATCGCTGACTCAAACGGATTACCTAATACGGTCACTGCCAAAATAAATAACAACGCTGGCTCCAAATAGCTCATCATGCCATAGACATTGACTGGTAGCATTTGACTGGCATCGATGTTGGTCTTCATCGCTAGCACACTGAGCACACCCAAACCTATTAGCATCATAATAAAGAAACCAGAGCCGCTAACCAATGCCAAACTACTAGGCGCAAAAAAGAATAAGTAAGCCAAAGCAAAAGGCACAAATATCGTCAAATCAACCAATAATCCAGTCACGGCACCGATACCCTGCAAGCGGCGTAAAATGTAATAAACAGGATAAGTGCCACACACCCATAGCGTTGCCCAAGAGACGCTTTGCGTACGGACGATTTCGCTACCCACTCCCAACGCGGCAAAGGCTACTGCCAACCATTGCAAACGGCTTAGTTTTTCGCCAAAAAATACACAGCCAAATACCACCATCATTAACGGGAATAAGAAGTATCCCATTGCGGTTTGCACACCTTGCCCATTGACTGGCGCCCACATAAATAACCAAAACTGGCTAAGAAATATTGGTGTAGGTAATAGCAGCCACGCCCATTGCTTAGCGCCTTTTAGCACTCTTAATTTATCAATATGCAATCCTAGACGTCCACTTACCATTAAATACCCTACCAACGCTGCCCACATCGCAAGCATACGCCAGATAAATACTTGCGTCCCTGACAACGGTGCTAAAAAACTGCTATACGCATAAAGTACGCCAAACAGCACATTGGATAATATGGCAAAAGACACCCCTAATATCAGTGTACGCTGTTGTGCGTTACCTGCCGTCCAAACCGCAGGTAATGGCAAACGTGAAGCAGTCGTTGCTAACGTATTAGCGAATGCATTGGATAGCATTGAGATAGACATGATAAGCACCGTAAATATTAATAGATGGTAGAAAACCAATTGTTAGCTCTTACTTTGTAAGTGGCTCTTGTTGGTGTGGTCTATTTTACTAGAGTGCTTTGGTATATTATCTCTATATAATCATATTTATGAATAAAAATATCAAATAGATACTATATAAGTTATTATTTTCTTATATTGAAATTATTTTTGATAATATTTATGAAATATAATAGAAAATTCAATACTATTGAGGACGTCCTGACATGAGCCATACGTTAGATAATACTGATAAAGCTATTCTGAACTTGCTACAGGATGATGCGACGTTACCGCTTAAAACTGTTGCAGAGCGAGTACATGTATCCATTGCGACGGCGCAGCGGCGAATACAAGCGCTGATAGATAGTGATGTGATTACCAAACAAGTAGCTATCGTCAATCCTGACAAAGTAGGCTATGGTCTGACAGCAGTCGTGATGATAGAGATGGAGCGCTCTAATACCTCAATGCAGCATCGATTTGAGCGCTTGATGGATGCGCAATCACGAATCATGAGTTGCTATGAAGTATCAGGCGATTTTGATTTTATGCTGATGGTCAATGCAAAAAATATGAGCGACTATCATCAGTTCACTCGCAACCTGCTGACTTACGAAAATAATGTACGCAACTTCAAAAGTCAGTTTGTGATGAATTTCACTAAGAGTGGGACCAAAATCACCCTAGATTAATTATAATTTATCAGTCTCAGCTAAATTTACCTATCATATGGCAATTGATAATGAGTAGCTAAGTTGCCTCTAAACCCTGTACGATATCCCTCAGTTTTCGTTGAAAATTAAAATCTAATTACTCTTTTGTAAGTCCATTTTTTAGACAAGGAAGCCCGACCATGACTGACCATACAAACGCTGCTAACAAAAATACTCGAGTACCACTCAAACAATCAAACCCCAAAAGGGTAATAGCAGGCGCTTTGTTTGCTACAGTACTAGCCAGCTCAGGCTGTGCTACTAGCTCACTATTAGATGATAACGGGCACGTCACTACAAACACGACAAAGCAGATACTGTCTGAAGATCAAATTGTTGCCTTTGGTCGTCCGGCACAGGTGTTACCAAAAATGCCAAACGCGTCGATGGTTATCGTGGGTGAAAAGAATAGTTATGTCCTCACTCAAGGTGGGACAGAGATGGTGAACTTACTAAGTAATCTGTCTCAAAAAAATATACAAGTGGATAATGACATGAGCTTTCATGTACCCAATAATAACGGGTATTTTCAAGGTAAGATGAAATTGTCTTATGCCAAATTAAAAGACGAGTTTAAGCGCTCAGATTATCAGTTCTTTTTACAAAATAACGGTAAAGAATGCACCTCAGAAAGCGACCAACGTATCAATGCTCAGCGCTTTTGTTTTAGCGTTCCTGTCAAAGGCGCTATCTATCCCCAAGTTAGTAACTTAGGTTTAATACAATCAAGCTATCGCGCTTTGACCAAACCATACACGGTGAGCTTCTACACAGAGACTCAGCAAGATGTCGTCACTCGCAGTGGTCCAAATGGTGCGCAAAAGCTAGTACTACTACCCTTTGCACTTGCTTTTGACGTGGTTACTTTCCCGCTTCAGCTATTAGACTAGATAGTATGTTTTGAGGCACTTTATAAAGGACACGTTACTGAAAAGTCTTCCGTACTCAACCGTAACGTGCCCATTTAATACCTTAAAATAACTTTTCGACCAGTGTTTTCGGGTAGCTTTGTTTCGCTATTTCTGCCGCTTGAAACATCATCTCATCTGCTTCGACAGGACCGGCAACATCGCACAAACACACATAGGCTAGTTGCATCAAGTTATTTAATAGATGCTCGTTGTCTGGTACAAATGGGCGATTGCCTTCCAAAAACTGACCGATATTAAGGTGATGCCCTTTGAAGGTGCGTTCCTGCGAAACAGTTTGGTGCATCGTCAGAAATAGGTTGCGACTTTCTATTTCTGATAATTGACTGCGCAGAGCTTCTATGACGGTATAAAATGCCAAAACCAGCTCAGAGACAGGTACTGGTGCTTTGATTGCTTCGTTATGACTATTGTGACCATTATGACTATCAGCCTCGACGGTCTGCTGACTGCCCGATTGCAACGTATCCCAAAAACCTTTGCGAATATCAGACTTATGAGCTTGTAGCTCAGGATAGCGCCTTGTCGCATCCAAGACGCACTGTTGCATCATTTTTACAGAGACAGTCGAGTATCGTTGCCACTGCGATTTAAGCAGTCTCACCTCTTCAGGATGTAGATATTTGGCAAGCACCTCTGCCATCGCAGTCACAGCTTGGTCTACGGATTGAGTATCAATATTCATCTGCTCTCTCCTATAAATGCCGCTCAGTTAAACTCTTGGAATCAAACATCTGCTTTTGAAACTCAGGGTAACCAAGCTCTGCATGCTCAGTATAATCAAGGCCGCGCTGCTCATGTAAGCGGCTGGCTTTTAATCCGAAGCTTAGATCAATCAACTTATACATAATCAGACCTAATCCCAGCCCCCAACCTAATGCTACGCCGACGCCCAAAGCTTGAACACCGAGACGTGATAAGTTAAATAAATCCCCTGTATAAAATAATCCTGCGGCGAGCGTACCCCATGCCCCGCCAAAACCATGTACTGCGACTGCCGAGACCACATCGTCTACCTTGAACTTTAATAGCAATTGCGATGATAAGATATAAACGACAGAAGCAACCCCGCCGATAATAATGGCAAAGACAGGCGTTGTAGTCGCGCAGCCTGCGGTAATCGATACCAAACCAATCAAGCTAGCATTGACACTGTCGCTCAACAAAATGGCTTTATTGAGTGTCCGAGAGATAAGTATGTAACACACCACAGCGCTCACTGCAGCGACAAATGTATTGACTGCGATTAAGCCAATGTTGCCAATGATAGACAACGTCGAACCAGCATTGAACCCGAACCAACCAAACCATAAGATAAATCCGCCAAGCGCCAGCAACGTCATGTTATGCCCTGCGATTAGTCTTGGCGTGCCATCAGGGGCAAAGCGGCCTAGCCTCGGGCCAATGACCAAGATGCCTGCCAATGCCAACCAGCCACCGATAGAGTGCACGACAGTAGACCCAGCAAAATCGATAAAGCCAAGCTCAGCTAGCCAACCAGTACCGCCGAAATAACCGCCCCATACCCAGCTAGCAAACACAGGATAGATAAACAAACAAATCAAACATGCCGCGACTGCATAGCCGATAAAAGAGACACGCTCTGCCATCGCACCACTAGCAATCGTCACCGCTGTCGCTGCAAACATCATCTGAAAAAACATCAACGCCCAATCCATATTGGACAAATCGACTGGCATAAAATGGTCTGTACCGACAAACCCTGAATTATTGGTACCCATCATGAGCCCGAAACCAACTAAGTAGAATGCCAAACCACCGATACACATGTCGGTATAGTTTTTCATCATCACGTTTACGGCATTCTTTGCTCGTACGGACCCGCTCTCAAGTAGAGCAAAACCTGCCTGCATAAAGAAGACCAGTACCCCGCCCCAGATAATCCACGCGATATTCTGATATTCTAGCAACTGTGCCACTGTCAATGTGTCGGTATCAGCAGCTTGGGCGTTACCCATTGCTGCAAACAATAATGTACTCAGTAGCAGCCTATTACTCAGCGAGGATTTTAATAGTTTTAATAATATTCTTATCGTGTCTAGTCCAACAGACGATGCTCTCATTTTATCTCCAAACACTTATCTAGCTACTTAAATGTTATCAATGCACTATTTTTACTCATTCATGCACACAAATAAGCCCTAACAGGGTTGGAGCAAAACCTGTGCCAAAATCTACTATTAGAAATTCAGGAGAGTTATAAATATAAGAGAACAAATGACCAGTATCAGGCTTGTTAGTATTTTGATAATTATGCTTGCGAAGAGGTAGCTATAAATCAAACTAGAAGAGAAATAACGTTTAAAAAATATTTTAAAGAGCTAGAGTGTGTCATCAGTTAGGTCAAAAGGCTCAAAATGAGAAAAATTGTAGATAAACGGAAAAGAAATTGCCGTTTATCTGATGGTTATACTCAAGCTGTTTTTGTCATCATCTAGCTCGGCTAATGACTTACTTTGCATGAGCAGTTTATCTTATGCTATCAATAACTTATCATTCATCGCCCATCATAGAATAGGTCGCATAGTGAAGACAATTCATGTTAAAATGAGTGCTTTTAAATTCGCCTTTATTATCACTAGGTAATAAGGGGCGTATTTTTAGTGCCATTTTTCTAATTAACAGGTCCGCCCATGTCTGCCGATACCATCGCCCGCACTGCCTTTAAACAAGGCACCAAGCCACTTTATGATTATGACAAACACTGGGCGAGCTGCTACGAGCCAGCGCCTTATCTACCGATGAGCCGCAAAGAGATGGACGATCTAGGCTGGGATGCTTGTGATGTCATCATTATCTCAGGTGATGCTTATGTTGATCACCCAAGTTTTGGTATGGCGATTATCGGTCGCTTGCTTGAGTCGCAAGGATTTCGTGTTGGTATCATCGCTCAGCCAGATTGGAAGAGCAAAGACGCCTTTATGGAACTGGGCAAGCCTGTGTATGCGTACGGTGTGACCGCGGGCAATATGGACAGCATGATCAACCGTTATACCGCAGATCGTAAAATCCGTAGTGATGATGCTTACTCTCCTGGCAACGTGGCAAACAAACGCCCTGACCGCGCGGCGATCGTTTATAGCCAGCGCTGCCGTGAAGCCTACCCTGATGTGCCTATTATTTTAGGTGGTATTGAAGGCAGCTTACGCCGTATTGCTCATTATGATTACTGGTCGGACAAGGTGCGCCGTAGTATCTTGCTAGATGCGCGTGCGGATGTCTTACTCTATGGTAATGCTGAACGTGCCATCGTCGATGTGGTCCATGGCCTATCGAAAGGCTATAGCTTTGAGCAAATGAGCAAGCTGCGTGGTACTTCTTATCTGTTGACACCGACTCGTCGTCATTGGCAAGCGGATATGACAGAAGTCGCCAGTAACGATGTCGATACCGTTGGTCGTGTCGATCCAATTATCAATCCTTATGTGATGACCGAAGATGTCGATCAATGCTCAATCGAGCAGGATAAACCATCAGACTCGCCTGTTGGGCAAGCCATGCCGTCATCAATGTCATCACAGTATCAGGGTTTTGTCGCTGAACCAGTCACTGATAAAGTTATCAATGCTGAACAAGTAGATACCGACGCCCAAGTGGTACAGATGCGCGGATTTGACAATGTGTTTGATAAGCCAAAAACCGCCCGTAAGCATAAGATCAAAATGCCACCACGTGAAGAGACGGTGATTCGTCTGCCTGATTATGAGCATGTCAAATCTGACCCTGTACTCTATGCCCATGCCAACCGCATCTTGCATCTAGAGACTAACCCGGGTAACGCGCGTGCGCTCGTACAGCGTCATAGTAGCGGTGCGGGTAACTCGCATACCTCTATCGATGTTTGGCTCAATCCACCACCGATTCCACTCTCAACTGAAGAGATGGATTATGTGTTTGACTTGCCGTATGCCCGTCTACCGCATCCAAGCTATGGTGACGCGCGTATCCCTGCTTATGACATGATTAAGTTTTCGGTCAATATCATGCGCGGCTGTTTCGGCGGTTGTACTTTCTGCTCAATTACCGAGCACGAAGGTCGTATTATTCAAAACCGCTCTGAAGACTCAATTTTGCGTGAAGTGGAAGCCATTCGTGATACCGCACCTAACTTTACAGGGGTTATCTCTGATCTTGGCGGACCAACAGCCAATATGTATCGCCTGAACTGTAAAGATGACACCATTGAGAAGAATTGTCGTAAGCCATCTTGTGTGTATCCTGATGTCTGCGAAAACTTGATCACCGATCACAGCAACTTGACCAAGCTGTATCGTAAAGCCCGTGATATCAAAGGCGTGAAAAAAATCCTGATTGCTTCAGGCTTACGTTATGACTTGGCAGTAAAAGATCCTGAATACGTCAAAGAGTTGGTCAGTCATCATGTCGGTGGTTACCTCAAGATTGCACCTGAGCACTCAGAAGACAATGTGCTGTCGAAAATGATGAAACCTGGCATGGGTAGCTATGATCAATTCAAAGCCATGTTTGAGCAGTTCAGCCAAGAAGCAGGTAAAGAGCAATATCTGATTCCATACTTCATTGCCGCTCATCCAGGTACCAAAGATGAAGATATGATGAACCTTGCGCTTTGGCTAAAAAGTCACGGCTACCGCGCCGACCAAGTACAGGCATTTTATCCAAGTCCAATGGCGACCGCGACCACCATGTACCACACGCACAAAGACCCATTGCATAAGGTCAGCCGCAGTGAAGGTGATATGGATATCGTCAAGTCTGGTAAGCAGCGAAAACTGCATAAAGCATTCCTTCGCTATCACGACCCAAAAAACTGGGTACTACTACGTAAAGCGCTACAAGACATGGGCCGTAGTGACTTGATTGGTAAAAACCGTGGCTGCTTGATACCGCCATTTAACGCTCATCTAGAAGGTCGTGATGCCGCGCAAGACAGTTATCAGTCAGCACGCAAAAAGAACAGCCGTCTTGGTAATGACTCAGTGAAGCGCAGTAACGGCTCGTCAAACCGCAATGCATCAGCGAAAGGTACAGCGGGTAAGAATACTGTCGGTAAAAACAGTAAGAAGAAAGTCAGCAAAGGCAACTTCCAGACTCAGCATACTGGTCTGCCACCGCGTAAAACCAAGTAGTGTTCATAGTATAAAAATGCATGCTCAGCTTAGAGTATGTGGAGCAGAGTGTGTTAAGTAAAACAGAAAAGCGCCTATCAGCCACTCGTTGATAGGCGCTTTTTTATGCGTCAAGTTTTTATGCGTTAAGCTTTGTGGTCGCGGATTTCGAAATTAACATTGCTTACTTTTCATCATATTGCAAACTATAAGTTACATTAGACAGCGGTTGGGTAACGAAGCTAACAGCTAACAAACAATTTCTAACATTAGAACCGTTCCTTTTCGCTACTATAACCCTTATACGCTAAATGCATAATTAAGAACAAATAAACGACACCAGTGAAAAAATTTGGAGAGTACGATGAGAATGACAACTAAGATTGCGACTACACTACCAGTCCTGGCTCTATTGAGCGCTTGTGCAACTACCGCCCCGATGAGCCAAGATACGACTGATACGCCAGCTCCAGAAAGAGCAACCGCCGCCTATGATCGTATGGCTCCAGCTCCATACACCTGTACTGACGACAGCAAAATCACGGCAAAGCAATCTATCAATAAAGAACAAGTCATGCTCAATGCTACTCTACCAAAAGTGCAATGGGCCGAGCAGCTAATCATCCTAAACGGTGAAGTAAAAGGCGAGGTCGCAAGCTATGTAAATGATTCAAACCCAGAAGTTGTTTACGCATGGCACATGAAAGGTGACAAAGGTATCTTTGCGATGAAATGGGCTGATGGTACAGAGTACCAAGTAAACTGCCAAATCTAATCAGCTAGAGATGAGCTCATAGTCTCAACAAACAAAAAGCAGTCATTAAATAGTGGCTGCTTTTTTATGCGTTTTCGTTCCATATGTATATAAAGATAGCTATAAAAAACAGTTCCAAGTAGATGATTATATAGTCAGTTCAATATAATTTCGATACAAGGAAACCAAGTGCAAGTTATACATCAGTATGCTTAGCAAGGATGACGATGTAGCGGATTCATATAGAATTGACTATATAATTGATTCAATTTAAAAGTAGTATAAGACAGCCAAGTGCAGATGTAACTGTGGTATTTCAAACGGAGTTAATGCCGTAATTTTTGTATGAAGTATCGACGATATCAAAACTTGCTATCTGATGTATTTCGCTAGAGAAGCACAAAGAAAGCTGTCAAAATAGTAGATAGAGCAAATCAATCATGATCGATAATCAAAAGGGTAACTCGATGACAAAGCGTCTGATAAGTATGATGGTAATTGCAACGGCAAGCATGTGGGCGCTGACAGGCTGCGATAACGCTACCGACTCTGTCGATGCCACTGAGCAAGCTGCGGAGACAGCAACAGACGTATCAACGCCAACAGCCGATACCATTGACTGGTCACTAGTAGATAGTGGTGAAAAGCCAGCTGACCCTACTAACTATAAGTATCCGTTTGCCATCGATAGCCAAAACGTCCAAGATTATGCAGATTACTTCAAAGTGGACACTGCGACCGCTCAGCATAATCTGACGGTGAGCATGGCAAGTAACGAAGCGCTATCGAAAGCCTTAGATCAACTCAGTGAAACCTATGTCTCACACGAATTAACTGATGGCAATGATATGACGCTTATCATTCATACCACACCTGATGTCGCTGCTAGTAGCTACGACTATGTGCTGTCTGATGACTTTGCCAAAGGGCTGGTACTACCTATCGTGATTCAGCCAGATGGTAAGAAAGGTGATGTTGAAGGACATGGTGAGACGGCGGAATAGAGACTAATACTAGTCATTCATATAAGAGGTATCAGATACTTGTCCCTTATCTTTATAACTAATAAAACAAGTCGACTTTCCCATCGTTTTAGTATCGTATATTAAGACTTTGGATTGAACGTTTTCTGAATATTCAAAGTTATTGTCATCAGCTTGTTTTTTGACGTGTTCTACTTCTTGTGGGAGTCTTATTGCATACTGTCACAAACTTTATAGCATGATTTATATGACTTGCACGACTTATATGTTTTAAGCAGAATCTCAGACCTGAATAAAGATAGATTAGGGCGCAAAATCACTGACTACACTGCGTCTCTCATGCTCAATATTTTTGTTTATCATGAGGTTGCTACTCATACTATTTATGAATAGTGATGTACGCTGGCGGCACTGTCAAAGTAAGCCAAACATTATTTTCTGCTTGATAAAATTTATACCCCTCTTCTTGCATTTTATGGCTATCAATATTCAATACAACAGGCTTGCCATAACGCATGCCTGTTTTTATTGCGGTATCATAATCTTCCGTCAAATGGACATATTGCCTTTCTTGAGGTAGAAGCCCTTCATTATGGATACTTTCTATAAAACGTTGAGCCGTACCATGAAGCAAGTTTGCAGGAGGCGTTGTTTCTTTTAGATTCAAGTCTACCGTCTTTAAAGAGTGACCCTGCACAGCTCTTATATACTGACCATCTTCAGAAATTGAAAAACGTCCTTTCTTGTCATTTTTTACGATAGAATGAATTTGCTCTAACGAAATAACAGTGCCTGATGTATTGGCTAATTGCATCAGTTCATTGATATCAGCCCATCCGTCACTGCTAAGCACCAGACCTATGGAGTCAGGCTCATGTCGCAAAATATAGCTTAAAAACTTACTGGTTTCGGTATTATTTTTCATGAGTATTGTTCTATCGTAATGTTTACGCTTATATTAACACTTATTCTCAACTATTCTAGTTTGGCAGTATGCTCTCACAAGCGATAAAAAATATTATAAGGGAATAATACGACATTTCTTAAGTACAACATAGAGAGACTCAAATCAACATCGATAAGCCACAAACATTTACTCTAGCTGGTAGAGCAAGCATTCATACCACACCTGATGTCGCCGCCAGTAGTTATGATTATGTGCTGTCTGATGACTTTGCTAAAGGACTGGTATTGCCTATCGTGATACAGCCAGATGGTAAGAAAGGTGGTGTGAAGGCGCATGGTGAGATGGTGTAGTAGAAGTTAATAGCGTGTGTTTTGGTTTAAATGGCACACGCTACTCAAAAATATTAGGTTTGGCGATATGGATTGTTTGAGGGTTCGATTTTAATCTTTTCGCCCATATTATTTTTACCACATAATAGCTTCGCTAAGTAAGGCTGATATTGCGTTGCGGCTGGTGCGATGTAAATTTTGTCTAAATTCGTTTTTACCTCTGGTTCGTACTCTACGTATAGAAACTTGCCAAAATCCATTTTAACTTTAGGGTCATCAAGTGAGGTGATATATACCATACGGCATTCTTGCTCTTCTTGAAAAGCTGAGTGTTTGACTAAATATTTTAGAGGTAAGATGATCATATCCAGTAAGCCATCTATTTTATCTAAATCTTCTTTACTTAGTTTTTTTAAAGATTTCTTCTTATCTATAGCATCGTTATAAATACTTTTTAACTCTACAAACGCCTCTCTAAAATCTTCGGTTTTCTTGTCTATATAATTCTCATATTCAGTGCTCTCAATTTCAGCTTTGGGGATACTACCTCCTTCCAAATTTTCACGACCAAACTCACGGAAAAATGTTAACCGGTTGCGTTGAGCTAGATGGATATAGTCGGAGGTAGGATCAATATAAACGCATCTCATGACTGATTGCTTTTCTATTCTCTTAGCTGAACTATCATCTTCATCTGAATCATTTTTTATCGTTCTATTAATAAATATATTGTTCATACCGGACTGGGAGTCATTCTCTTTAAAGAAATCTTTCTTAAAAACCAAGCTAACACCAGAAGCTTCTTTGTTATCTTCTTTTCCATATAATCGAAACTGATTTAGACTGTCATGGTTGAAAGTGAAACAGCTGATAAACGCATGTAACCTTTCATCAAAATCAGGCTTATAAAAAGAGTTCTCTTCCACAGACTCAAGGTAGTTTGTAAGCAATTTACCTTCGCTAGGATCATTAACATTATTGATGGTATTTAAACGAAAAGCGCTTGGCTTGTCTTTATTTTCTTCTTTAGAAAGCAGCTTATTGGTTGTATATGTCCCTGTATAGTGTGCAAGTTTTCTTTCAGGAGCTTGCTCGTCTTCTGATAAAGAAAGAAAATCTAGTTTTAAGATATCTATAATTTCTTGAACCTTCCCTCTCAAATCGTCGCTCACTTGTCCTATTCTTTTAGTCTTACTATTCATTTTTAGTTTGCATATATTTTCATAGCAGCTGGACTGATATGAGTAAGAACCTCCGATTAAGTTGAATAAATTTAGAGATTTTATATAATCACATTGGTAAAGATATTTTTTTGCAATCTCAAGAGCATAGCCTCTTATTTCATCAAAAACATCCTCTTGCAAATCATTATAATTATGTTTAGTACCTTCTAAGAACTCAACCATAGAATCATAAGAAGCACCTAAATCTTTCATATTAAAGTATTGATTAACAAATATAAGTATTAATACTTTATAGTAAATAGCACCATCATCTTCTCTTATATTCTTTAAATACTTCACACCTAATTCATATCTTTTATTCTTATCCATGTAGTCTTCTAGCTCAAGCTGAGCATTTATATATTCTTCATCTCCATCCTTCTCACGCGTCACTTTTAGTAACTTCTCAACTTCTTTTCGAGTCACTTCATCGAGACCATTTAATTCATCAATACTCATCACTTACTCCCCAACCAGCGCCAAAAACTCCTCCTCACCCACTACTTTAACGCCTAACTTCTCAGCTTTCGCCATTTTTGAGCCAGCCTTATCCCCTGCCAATAGTGCCGTAGTTTTTGCAGAGATGCTGCCTGAGACTTTTGCGCCCAGTGCTTGTAGCTTGGCTTTGGCCTCATCACGCGCCATGCTATCGAGCGCTCCCGTGATGACCCACGTTTGCCCATCGAGTGGCAGTCCTTCTGATGCGACTTGCTCAACCTTGTCCCAATACACACCCGCTTCTAATAGTGAATTAATTACCTCGATATTATGCGGCGCACGGAAAAACTCATAAGCAAGCTCGGCAGTAATGGTGCCTACATCAGGGGTTTTAATCAGGGTTTCAACACTGGCAGCCATCAGACTATCTAAGTCACCAAACTGCTGAGCAAAGTTTTGTGCCGTGCCCTCGCCCACGCCGCGGATGCCAAGTGCATAAATAAAACGAGGCAACGTTGTATGCTTACTGGCTTCAATAGCGTTGATGATATTTTGTACCGATTTTTCACCCAGTTTTTCAAAGGTGACCATTTCATCTGCATGATTGTGCAACTGATAGATATCAGCGACGGTTTTGACCAGGCCATGCTCAAAGAAGCTAATCAGCCAACTTGCGCCAAGCCCATCGATATCCATGGCACGACGTGAGACAAAATGAATAAGCGCCTCCGTCTGCTGCGCGGGGCAAAATAGGCCGCCTGTGCAGCGTGCCAATGCTTCATCTTCTGGCAAGACGACAGGAGAGTCGCAGACAGGGCAAGTAGAGGGTAGCGTGACAGGCGTGCTATCAGCTGGGCGCTGATCGTGCCAGACACGAGTCACTTTTGGGATGACATCACCTGCCCGATGGACGCTGACCGTGTCACCTGCGCGCACATCTAAACGCTGAATCTCGCCAAAGTTATGCAAGGTGACATTACTGACCGTGACGCCGCCAACTTTAACAGGCTCAAGCTTACCGACTGGTGTAATTTGACCCGTACGGCCGACTTGCCATTCGATATCGTTTAGAAGTGTCATCACCGTTTCGGCAGGGAATTTATAAGCAGTTGCCCAGCGCGGCTCACGTGATAGGTAGCCAAGCTGCTGCTGTAACGCAAGGCTGTTGACCTTGATGACCATACCATCTATTTCAAATGGTAAATCGCTACGCCCTTCTATTACTGACTCATAATAGGTCTGCGCGGCGCGTGGATTTGCTACCACTTCTACGGCGCTGACCGTAAATCCAAGCTCGGTAAGCCATGCTAATGCCCCTGACTGTGTGTCGATATTCTCAGGCAAACCCTGATTGACCGAATAGCCATAGAATGCCAATGGACGACTGGCTGCTATCGCTGGATCTAGCTGACGTAAGCTCCCAGCGGCGGCATTGCGCGGATTAGCAAAGGTTTTACCTTCATTCTCTTCTGCCAATCGATTAAGACGCTCAAACCCTGCTTTTGGCATCAACACTTCACCGCGCACTTCTAACAGTTCGATGTCAGCCGCATCTGCTATCCACAATGGCAAATTACGAATGGTTTTGGCATTTTGGGTGATGTCCTCTCCCGTTTGTCCATCACCGCGCGTGACTGCTTGGACAAACTTACCGTGCTCATATTTCAGTGAAACTGCCAGTCCATCAAGCTTTAGCTCCATCTCGTACTCGGGGTTTTGCTGTGAGTCACTGAGACGATCGTTGACGCGGCGCATAAAGGTATGTAGCTCGTCATAGTCAAAGACATTACCTAGCGACAACATCGGAATGTCATGCGTGACTTGGGTAAAGGCCGATAGCGGCATATCACCGACTTGATTGATTGGACTATCCGGCTGCACCAAATCTGGATATTCTTCTTCGATTTCAAGCAATGAGCGACGTAATTGATCGTACTCGCTGTCTTCTAAAATTGGATTGTCGAGCACATAATAGGCATAGTTGTGCGTCTTTAACGCTTCAATAAGTGCACGCATTTTTGAGACAATCTTTGTGCTATTGTCTGTATTGCCATCGGTTGAACTAGATATGTTAGATGTCGTAGATGCTTGGTTTTCTACTTGGGCAGATAGATTTTTAGAATTATTTGATAAGGTAGCGTCAGTCATAGTCGGTGTCTTTTTTACAATGCAAGATGCCAATATGATAACAAGTTTGTGCGATACTCGGATAATATTTTGCAGAAACTAAAGCGCAATAAAAAAGGGCAAATAACGTTCATCGCTATTTGCCCTTTATATAACTTCTGATATTAATCAGCTTTTAACTTTCGTAGCTTTTAGCCTTTAAACTTCTCACCTTAAAGCACCTAGCCCTCATAATCACGGACTTGGTTACGTAGTTGCTGCTTGTATTCAGGCGTGATTGGTTCATTCTCTTCATCAAGTATAATCGCGTCCAGATCGCTCGCCATCATATAAGCAATGCTCATCATACTATCAAAGCTGCGCACGGCTTGTGGATGTGGCAATGATAAGAATACGACGACACCGTTATAAGTGTTGGTCGCGACACTATGCGGATCAAATGGCGCGATACCGCTATCAGTGATACCCATCATGCTAAACCACAGCATACCTGTGCCGTCTTTTTGCTCATAGCGATGGAACATATTCATCGCGCCATAGCGCAGACCATATTTATCAATCAAAGCTAGCAGGTCACGACCACGGATAATCGCCGCTGGACGGTCACGATATTGGTGCGGCAAGATAGTAATATTGATATTGTCTTTAGCATTAATCAGTGGGCCGTTTTGCGCGTCATCACCTGACTCTGATAGATGCTGATCCAATATCGGACTGTTGTCATCGAAGCTTGGCTCTTCTGCCGTATCGATGGTTGGCATCAGGCTATCAGTCGCTGACATTAGGCTAGAGAACGCATCAGGCTCTTGTTCGATATGCATTTGATCTGCAACTTCTACAAACTCAGTATTATCGGCGCGGCGTTGCTCTTCTTGCCAACGCGCGTAGTCAGCTTCATCGATGCCGTCATGATCGTCAGCTGCTACATGGTCACGCTCAGCCGTTAGTTGAGCATCAACGTTGGTATACGCTTGCGTCAATGGCTCCTCTTCAACGACGGCATCCAAATAACTACGATCAGGACCGATGCTCGTCTCGCCTGCGACCGTGTCATCAAGATCTGGTTGATCAACGATGTTGCGCTCGTGACGCGGTATGATCGGAATACCATTTTTATCATAGTTGACCGCAGCAGCTTCGGTAGCACCGCGGCGCTTAAAGCTACGCATGACCATAAATAGCCCTGCAAGCACGATAAACGCGGCAATGGCAATCAATATAAACTGAATAACGGTCATGATAAATACATCCTAGTATATATAACAAAAGGGAATACACAAACGAGCATAAATGGCAATATTCTAGCATGGCTGACCTATATCGTCACCACATTGTGTACTTTATAACCAGTATGCTGGACTGAGGTCAAGCTTAATTGCATTTATGCCAATTGATTGATTATATTTGCATCGTGCTGATTCTCATAGTACTTTTGGTAACGGCTATTTTACTCTTAGCTCTCTACATAACGCGCAGCTTCATCAAGCGACACACTGACTAGAGTAGAAACGCCTGCACTTGGCATAGTTATGCCTTTTAGCTCATCAGCAATTTGCATCGTTAATTTATTATGACTGATAAAAATAAACTGCAAATCATCTGCTAGCTCATGAATAAGACTGGTAAAACGGGCGACGTTAGCGTCATCTAGCGGTGCATCAACCTCATCCAATACACAGAACGGTGCAGGGTGCTGCTTAAATATCGCAAAAATCAAACTCAGCGCAGTAAGGGTTTTTTCACCCCCCGATAGTACCGCTAAGCGACTGTTGCGTTTGCCCTTCGGCTGTGCCATCAACGTCAGCCCTGCGCGCCATTGTTCCGACTTTGGCGTATTGGCTGGCATCTCGTCAGTGTTCAATGTCAGGCTGGCTTGTCCACCGCCAAAGACTTTGGCAAATAAATTGGCCAGCTCATTATTGACCGCATCAAGCGTCTGCATAAACAGCGTCTTGGTCGTCTCATCAATAGAGGCAATCGCTTCCGTCAACGTCTGCATACTAGCGGCGATATCTGCCGTTTGCTGTGCGAGTGGTTCTAAACGTTCGTTTACCTCATCCAACTCTGCGACTGCTGCCAAATTCACTGGCCCAATCTTGCTCAACTGCTGAGTTAACTTAGCTCGCTCGGATTCCAGTTCAGCGATTTTGTCTGGACGGACACGGCGATCATGAGCGATGAAATCTGCCAGCAGGTTTGAGACGCTCATGCTTTGTTGTGGTTGCTCTGCTTGCGCCTTATATTTATGACTTATTTGATAGTAGGCATCTAAAGCGCTCTGCGTATGCGCACTAGCGTCCTCTAAACGCGCTACGCTAAGTGCTAATTCAGTAGCATGACGGGCAAGCTCGCCTTGCTGCGTTTGTAACTTATTTTGCAATGTATCGAAGGCTGTCTGCTGCTCAGCGTACGTTTGTTTCAGTGCTGTGAGCGCAGTATCGCGCTCGGTCAATAGCATTTGCTGCTCATCGCGTATTGTCTGTACAGACTGCAATGCTGTTTGTAGCTCTGGCAGTTTAGTCTGCTGCTGCTCATGACGCGTCTGTAGGCTTTGCTCATTTTCTAACGACTTGTCATGTTGCTCAGTCGCACGAGTCAGGCTACTAACGCTATGCTCCAAGCGCATCTCATACTGCTGGATACGCAACTGCAATGCTTGCCACGCGTCGTCATCAGCTTGACGGACGCGGTTTAGCTCACTGCGTTCAGATTGCAATTGCTGAGTTGTCGCTCGTGCCTCTGTTATTTGCGGAGTGAGTGTGGCGATTTCACTTTCGATATGCTGCTGCTCTTGTTCAAGCGTTTGTTGCTCTTGCGTAAGTTCTTGCTTTTCTTGCTCAAGCGCTACTTTATCAGCGTGCAGACGTTGGCTATCCGCTTGCAAGCGCTCAGCGTTGGCTCGCTCGGTCGTCAGTTGCTGCTGGTATTTATACTTATCACGAGTTAGCTGCTCAGCTTGCGCGCGCGTTTCTTCCAAGCTAACCATTAACGCATCATAATCGCGCTGATCTTTTGCAATAGATTTTTGCTGGTCTTGTATTTTGGTTTCCAGCTCATCAAGCAAGTCTTCTAACGCTTGCAAGCGCGTACGCTGTTGCAAACGCTGCGTAAGGAATTGGCTATTGCCATCGTTCTGCTCGTCCTGTGCACTAGCAAATTTGCCTAAATTGATCGTTCCATGACGACTAATCAGCCAGCCATCTGCGGTAAGCAATATAGCGGACGGTGGCAATGACTTTAATACATCAATAAGTGTGTCAATCTCAGGCTGCTGACCGGTCTCAAACTGCGCCGTATATAGATAGCACTGCTGCCAAAGCGTAAGCGTAGGTTGAGTAATTAACTGCGCTAATGGAAATACTTTGTCAGCTATGCCATTTGGCAATTCGCTGATGAACGCACTTTCACTAGTATCACTTTGCGTAGCAGGTAACCATAAACTATGACCTGTCTCTACTAGAGCTTTATCTTTTGCACTAGTAGGTGTATTTTGTGCCGTTTGATAAGCCAGTAAGTCTGCAACGTCATGCTCAAGCGCTTGCCACAAGCTAACAGCTTTTTGAGAAGTGCCGTTAGCGTCGTTAAAGTCTGATTGCTTGGTTTGATTAGCTTGTTGGTTGGGTTGTTGGTTAGCAACCAGTACATGACTGTCTAACCATAATGACAAGATAGTATCGAGTAGCGGCGCATACTCCTGCCCCTTCGCACTCAGTTCAATCTGTTCACGTAGCGTTGCAATGGCTAACGGCTGATGATGTATGCCATCGCTATCTGCATTATCTATCGCGGTAACTTTCGACTTTTCTGATTGCTGCGGCGGCTGTGTAGGTTTCGGATGCAATATCTGATGCAGAGTATCGTACTCACCTGCTAGTAGCGCATGACGCTTTTCATCATTGCTCAACTCGCTCTGTTGTGAGTTTATTCTTTGCTGCAAACTATGCGCTTGCGGTTGTATCTCGGATAATCGTTCATCGACGGCTTCGCATTGACGCTCAACCTGCTGCAACTGCGTGCTTAGCTCAGTGATTTTCTGTTCTAGCACTTGACTTAGGTTTCGTCCATTTTCCGTCTTACTCACATCAGTACGGTCAGACGGCGCTATAGACTGCTGTAGTTGCTGCCACAGGTTTTGCCAGTTTTGCTCGCGGCGCTGCCATTTATCATAACTTTGCTGATGACGCTTTTGTGCTTGAGTGTTGATGGCCTGCTGCTCAAGCGAACGGGCTTTATCTTGTAAGCGTGACAGATTGTTTTGCGCTTCATGCCACGCGTGCTGCAATGGCTGCTCATTGCGCTTATAGTCATCGCGTTTATCTGTCAGCTCAACAAGCTGCGGGCGTAATGCTTCTAGCGCTTGATTCTGCTCAGCTTGTTCAGACTGTAAACGCCCAATGTCAGCAAGTAATTGCTCACGCTGCTGAGCCAAGCTAGACAGTTGCTGCTCAATAGTAGCCAGCTGTGACTTGGCATCACTTAACTCATGTTCCGCTTGTTGATAGCCCAGCTGCTGCTGATAGTGAGCGCTTTGGGCGTCGTCTTTGAGCCATTGCTCTTGGTTGATACGAGCAGTGATCTTGTCTTGCTGAGCTTTGAGCGTATCGTAGTCAGCTTGAAGTGTCGATACCTCATTAGCACTGCTTTCATGTGCTGCTTTCTGCTGCTGATGCATTTGCTTGGCTTGATAAAGCTGCTGAATAGCAAGCTGCTGCTCGATATCAGCCAGCGTTAGAGCCAACTCTTCATAACGCTGGGCACTAGCAGCCTGTTTAGACAGTGTTTTCTGTTGGCGTAGTAATTCGCTTTGCATATCGTGCAAGCGCGCTAGGTTGTCTTTCGTCTTCTCTAACTTCTTTTGCGTCTCTTCACGGCGCGCTTGATAACGAGACACGCCCGCGGCCTCTTCGATAAACTCACGCAGCTGCACGGGACTAGACTCAACGATGCGCCCAATCATGCCTTGCTCAATCACCGCATAGCTACGTGCACCCAGTCCCGTACCAAGGAATACATCGACCACATCACGGCGGCGACAACGCGTGCCATTGATAAAATAATCTGAGCGACCATCCTTATTTACCTGACGGCGAACAGATAGCTCTTGGTATAAGTTAAATTCATGGCGAATGCCAGTCTGCTCATCTTGCGTATGCTCAAATGTCAGTTCGACACTGGCGACGCTCTTGGCAGTTTTGTCCTGCGTACCAGCGAAGATAACATCACTCATCGCCCCGCCGCGTAACTGCTTGGCGGAGGTCTCGCCCAGCACCCAGCGGATGGCATCAATCACATTGGATTTGCCACAGCCGTTCGGCCCGACGATGGCGGTGATACCATGACGAAAAGTAAAAGTCGTTGGATTGGCAAAGGATTTGAAGCCTGCCAGCTTTAGAGATTTTAAACGCATGAAGAGTCAATAAACTTAGCAAAAACAGGCGGCTATTCTACCTGAAATTGTGCTGGGTTTTTAGGGTTAAACGACTAACTGCATAAACGATTTTGATTCGAGGCTTTGATGGAACCCTCGTAACAGTTTTTGTTCCACTTGGCAGATGTCATTTTCTGCTAAATAGCGATTATTAAAATCGATAAAGGCTGACCAAGAGATACTTGCTACTTCTAAATGATCGACTATTTCTAGCAGCTCTGTTCTTAGTAGGTGCTGATACTTCCTTGGTCGTTTATGACATAGGGCAAGTTCCCGATCTACGAGCGTTTGCTTATTTTGCTTTAGCGCGTTGCCACCGATAAATAACAGTAAAAATTTTGTCCCTTTTTCGACAAAGCCTTTTTCTAATAAGTGCTCATACATCAAGCAGTACTTTAGGATTTGGTCTGGGTTTTTCCGACCAGCGAGCTTTAATTCATTTGCTATCAGTACATTCGATTGGTGGTTGTAGGCTAAGTTGTCCATATACATTGCTTTTAGCTCAGTACTGTTTTCAAATATGCCACTGTTGCCATGTGTCGACCATGATCCACTTGGCTCAAAGTTGATAAATGGCTGATAGAATAAGTTTAGATAAACATCACTGCACAAACTCAAAAAGATATCGAATTCTTTATTGAGATAGTCTTCAGAGAAAAATTTTACGCGGCGAACGGCCTCTCTCACATTACAGATGCCTGACGTTTGCGTTGAATACGTCTCTAACTGTTCAGACTCATTCATTTTTGTATTGAGCTTCTTGATGATTGCCTGCTCAACCTCCTCTATATTTTTGTCCCTTAACTCTGGGTGAGCCGCCCATTCAATGATTTGACGTACGTATTGCTTTTTAGTGATGCCTAAAATACGCTGCGGCTCCCATGCCAAAAACTCCACCATATTAGAGAGCCCAGTCGTCCATGATAACTGGTCTTTTAAATGATTCATTGATCCAAAAACTCTGCGGTATTTTTCTGCAGCTTTCATACTAATAATGTCTCATGGTTTGCTTACTAATTTTATAAAGGTTTATCATTGCTACAATATGTCAAGTTTATATAAGGACTCGAAGCCTATCAGCTTCAGAAAGTTTAGGCGCATGAAAGATCAGTAGACGTAGTAAAAACAGGCGGCTATTCTACCTGAAATTGTGGTGTTTATGGCTGACATAGACGATACCACCACTCTCTAAGACTATAATCTTTCAATAGGCAGTCAATGGAAGCTAGTAAAGGAAATAAGACTACTCCTAAGAAGTGACTATTTGCGTATATTCATTAGCATGTCGTTTAACAACTTTTAATAGGTTATCAGCTTCTCTATCAAATGCTTATTTAGCAACCTCACACTGTCCTAAACTACCAGAAAATAATTCGATATATAATTTAACGAGTTGTTTAGAAAATTTTTCGTAATCATCTTCTAACAATGGGAAATGAAGCATGACTAAGGTATCAAATTCAGCCATTAACATCATGAATGTCTCCATCGTAAAATTTAGGTTTTCATTTCTTGAACGATAATATATGCCTTCGTAAGCCATATAAGCTAGGCGATACAACTTAACAGTTAATTGCTCATACTTTTCACGTGTAAAAACTTTCACTTCCTTATTATGTTCTAACTTTAATTTATCAATATCATGCTTATGTATTTGTTTATTCGTTATATAAGGAAGTAGTCCACCAATGAGAACACCTAAGAGACTAGCTATTACTGCAAACATTTCTAACTCTCTATATAATAATCAAAATTAAAAACAATTGGCTTCTTACAACATTCCAAGCCCACTCAACAGCAACTGCCCTCCAGCAAATATTAACAATATGCCAAACGCGCGCTTGAGCATCAGAGCAGGCAACACATGAGCCAGTTTGGCACCAACTTTTGCCATCGCAAAGCTGGCGACCGAAATAAATAAGAATCCTGTAACATGGACAAACCCTATCGTACCCTCAGGAAGATTGACCACGTCTTGACCGAACCAAGCAAAGCCTGCTGCCCCAGCCAATGCAATCGGTAGACCGCACGCCGCCGATGTGCCGACCGATTGTTTCATTGGTAGTCCTGCCCAATTCAAAAACGGTACGGTTAAACTGCCGCCACCAATACCGAAGATAGAGGACGCCATCCCAATGCCCGTACCTGCGCCAAACTGTACGCTAGCCGACGGTAACGGCTTACCCACCTGTTCTTTATTAGAAAAGAACAGCATTTTTAGAGCGACCAACAACGCACCGAAACCGATGATAGCTTGTAGTGCTTGCCCATCAATCATATCCGCGATACCAGCACCGACCAAACTACCGATGACTAATCCAAGCGCCATCTTGCGCCATACTTCCCAGCGCAGGCCGCCACGCTTGTTATGGGCAGTCAGTGAGCTGATTGAGGTCACAACGATGGTCGCCAGTGACGTCCCAATGGCCAAATGAGTGATTACTTCTGGCGAAAAGTCATAAGCGGTAAAAATCCAAACCAATGCGGGCACGATAATCATACCGCCGCCAACACCAAACAAGCCCGCGCTGACACCCGCAAACGCGCCTGCAATCACAAACCACACATATAACATCATAGAACAAACCTTTTATAATACTCACTGGCGCTATAGTACTCGCTTAGGCCTGCTTGATTGTATTTGCCAAATTTCAGCGTGACCTTTATGCTGTTTACTCGGTACTGTTTGACCAAAGCAATCGCTCAGTATATCAAAGTTTCCTTTAACCACATCGACTAAACTTATGCCGCCACTCACTGGTTTTTCTACCTATTTATCCGAGCTCAATCACCGTCATGTGGCTAGTAGCGCCTCGACCAATAGCGAGCTAATAGAAGCCTTACAAAACGGCTCGTTAGATGTCGCAACCGTACACGTTTTGACAGCGGAAACCCAAAGCGCAGGTCGTGGTCAGCATGGCCGCTCATGGCAATCACCGCGCGGTAACGTCTATCTATCGCTATATCATCCCGTGCATATGCCGATCAGTGGCTTGCTCTCGCTCATCATTGGTCTCGAACTGGCGAAGATGCCTGTGATCCAAACGTTGAACGAGCAGTTACAAGCACAAGGATTGACGCCAATTGGGGTGAAGTGGGCAAACGACTTGGGGTTTTATCAGCAAGCTCAGAGACAACCTGAAGAGCTATCTAAAGAACAATCTATAACGGACAGCTCGGTATTGGATTCAGTATTAAATAGTGATGTAGCAAATCAGCGTACGCTACCCTTTAACAAGCTGGCTGGGATTTTGATAGAGCCAGTGGCTCACTCTGGCAGGCTGGTTGGTGTGGTGATAGGTGTAGGACTTAATGTACTAGCGACACCAAAACTCACAGCACAAACCGCTGAAGGCATGAGTTACCAAGCGATTAGTCTACAAGATATTAATGAGATGCGAGCTTTAGAGACGCAATCTGCGTGCCTACCAGACCTACCAATGCTCTATCAGCAGATGAGCAAAGCATTGATGGCGGCAATGACACGCTTTGAGCATTTAGGTATAGAACAGCCAACAGGTCATACTTATTATTTGTATGGTTTTTTGGAGCAGTTTACGATAATGGATGCATTGGCAGGTCTGCGTTTACGCGTTACTCAAGACTATAATAATCAACAAAAAGTTGTCACAGGAATTGCTTGCGGTATCGATACTCATGGGTGTTTGCAATTGCGTCAAGATAACGGTAAGATTTCTACGCTTTTTACTGGACGCATCGACGTTATTTATTAGGAACTGTCCTATACTTAGGCAACTATATTGATGAGTATCATCATCAACGAGCACTATATAAAGGGACTTTTATGCTCTGGCTTGATCTTGGAAATACCCGCCTAAAATACTGGCTAACCGATGATATCGGACAAATAGTCGCGCATGATGCCAAACAGCATTTGCAAGCGCCTGCTGAACTACTCATGGGTCTGACAGATCGCTTTGAGCGTTATGCGCCTGATTTTATTGGTATCTCATCGGTATTGGGCGACAATCTCAATGCCAAAGTATCAGAGACGCTCAGTCGTTTGAATATTCCGTTTGAGTTTGTCCATGTCGATGCCGCACATGCACTGATGAAAAGTGATTACAATGATGAGCAGCTCGGCTGTGATCGTTGGTTACAGATGCTTGGGGCTGTTGATAAGAAGAAGCGCCAATGCGTGATCGGCTGTGGTACAGCGGTGACTATTGACTTGATTGATCATGCTGAACATTTGGGTGGCTATATCTTCCCCAGCATCTACCTACAGCGTGAATCACTGTTCTCTGGTACCAAGCAAATCACTATCTCAAACGGTACTTTTGATAGCGTCAGCCAGGGCTTGACTACTCAAGACGCAGTGCATCGCGGTATCTTGCTCTCTATCGTCGGCGCGATCAATGAGATTAGCCATCGTCACCCTAATTTTGAATTGATTATGACGGGTGGCGATGCCGCTATTATTTCGCAGCATGTTAATCGCCCCGTACGCTTGCGTGATGATTTATTATTAAACGGTTTAGCAAGATATTTTGATTACCGTAATAAGTCTTAATTGCCTATAGGTAATTCGGTTTGGCGTTGACATGAAAAAAGCAGCACGTTTTGAACGTGCTGCTTTTTTGTTTTACTATCAAAGAATAGCTAACATATGCTAGCTATTTCCCCATACTTTCTTACTTGGTCTCGTTAAACAGCTCACGACCGACGAGCATACGGCGGATTTCACTGGTGCCTGCGCCAATTTCATATAGCTTGGCATCACGCCAGTAGCGGCCAAGTGGATACTCGTTGGTATAGCCATTACCGCCAAATATTTGGATACCTTCGCCTGCCATCCACGTAGCTTTTTCGGCACACCATAGAATCACACTGGCACAGTCTTTACGCACTTCTCGACTATGCCCGGCACCGCGCGCGTCCAACATGTCGAGGTTTTTGCCGACGGTATATAAGAAGCTGCGACCCGCTTGCAGTATCGTATACATGTCCGCAACTTTACCTTGAATCAGCTGAAACTCACCGATGGCTTGACCAAACTGCTTACGATCATGAATATAAGGCACCACATTGTCCATCACAGCCTGCATGATACCAATAGGACCTGCGGCCAATACGGCACGCTCATAATCTAGGCCACTCATCAAGACCTTAACGCCCTCATTGAGCCCGCCCAAGATATTTTCGCTTGGTACCTTTACATTATTAAAAGTCATCTCGCCAGTATGGCTACCACGCATGCCAAGCTTGTCGAGCTTTTGCGCGGTACCAAAGCCTTCCATACCTTTTTCAACGATAAAGGCTGTCATGCCTTTTGCGCCCATTTCAGGATTGGTCTTGGCATAGACAACCATTACATCTGCATCAGGGCCATTAGTAATCCACATCTTGCTGCCGTTCAACACATAGCTGCCATCTTTTTCTTCGGCTTTGAGCTTCATACTAACGACATCTGAGCCAGCGCCTGTCTCACTCATTGCTAATGCACCGATGAACTCGCCACTGATTAATTTCGGTAAATACTTTTGCTTTTGTTCCTCAGAGCCATTGCGTTTGATTTGATTAATACATAGATTAGAGTGTGCGCCATAGCTAAGCGCGACCGATGCCGAAGCGCGGCTAATCTCTTCCATCGCGACCATGTGTGCGACATAACCCATGTTAGAGCCGCCGTACTCTTCAGGAACGGTAATACCATGTAGACCAAGGTCACCCATCTTCTGCCATAGATCCATTGGGAACTCATCGCTACTGTCAATCTCCGCAGCACGTGGGGCAATCTCGTTTGCCGCAAACTGCTGCACGACATCACGTAGGGCGTCAATATCCTCGCCAAGTTGAAAATTTAATCCAGGTAAACTCATAACCATTCCTTGTATTTTGATATTTTTAAATTTCGAATTTTAATCTGTTTTTTAAAGCCACTGTATTTTTGTTACCGCTTTTAATGTCTTAGTTAATTCAATGTGAAAGTATGGCAAGGCAACCGAGTGTCGATGTATATCAAATACTTCAAACGAGGTTAACACTGTCATACTTTTATAGTGGATTGACTCTATTTAAGACTGGCGTTTATTGATGATGGCACGCGCTACGTTTGAGCCATTTGGACGCTTTAAGAACTCGCTAATACGTTCCCCTGCCACGACCAATTTATCCAAATCGATACCAGTGCTGATACCCATACCATGTAGCATATAGACTACATCTTCGGTCGCGACATTGCCCGTTGCGCCTTTGGCATAAGGACAACCACCTAGGCCAGCGACGGAGGTATCAAACTCGCTGACACCCATTTGTAAGGCAGCCAAGGTATTGCTGAGTGCTTGACCATAAGTATCATGGAAGTGCCCAGATAGCATAGAGATGTTAGCATGCTCAAGCGCTGCTTGCAGGGCACGCTGTACTTTAAGCGGTGTACCAACACCAATCGTATCCGCAATACCAATCTGCTCTGAACCGATCTCAACCAATCGTTTGGTGACGTAGGCCACTTGGTTAGGATCAATTTCCCCTTCATAAGGACAACCGACCGTACAAGAGATAACGCCTCGTACCTTGATGCCTTGTTCTTTTGCTGCCGCAGCCACTGGCGCGAACCGCTCGATACTCTCATCGATACTACAATTGATGTTTTTTTGGCTAAAAGTTTCGCTGGCTGAGCCAAAAATGACAATCTCATCAGGACGATGCAAGATAGCATTTTCAAAGCCGCGCATATTAGGCGCCAATACCGAGTAGCAAACGTCCGTCTGCCACGTAGGCGCGAGTGCATCAAGCAACTCACTGTTATCGCCCATTTGTGGCACCCATTTTGGCGAAACAAAACTGGTCGCTTCCAATTTTTTGACACCTGCCGCGATTAAATCATTAATGAGCTTTTGCTTAACCTCAGTCGGCACCGTCATGGATTCGTTTTGTAGTCCATCACGTGGACTGACATCAACGATGGTGACATGGCTTGGATACGAATGGCTCATACTTGTCATCCTTTTTGTTGTTCGCCCTTTGATGAGGCTTTCTTATTAGGCTTCGTCAGCTATGCGCTTTCACTATCGATACGCAATAGCTCATCACCATCAGCGACCAAATCACCTGCTGCAAATAATAGTTCTGCTACCACACCATCTGTCGGTGCGGTAATGGTATGTTCAATTTTCATGGCTTCGATGACGGCAAGTGGCTCGCCTTTTTTCACAGTATCGCCAACAGCTACTTTAAAAGCAACCACTTGTCCTGGCATTGGTGATTTTAAGCTACCAACCGCTGCCGTATCCTCGCCTACATGTGCCATCACATCGACAAGCGTAATTTCATCACGTCCGCTGTCTGTGAATACGTAGACCGTCTCGTTATTCACCCAACTTTGGGCACTGATACGTGCACCATCTAACCATAAGGTATGATTGTGCGCGTCACTGCTATCATAGCTGATCTGACCTTCATAAACCGTTTCGGTCTGAGCAGCCACATTGATATTACGATCATCCTGCATATTCGCGATTTCGTTACCAATGACAAGCGTAAAACTACTAAGATTATCGCCGCCTTTTTTGCTATCAGCACAACTCGCATTGTGCCAATTACTGATGCGAGCACTGTAGGCTTGCTCATCATAAACCAAGCTAAATGAACGAGTATAATCACTATAAGCACGGAAACCCGTTGGCTTGCTAAACGGATCTGAGCCCTGCGTGGTCGCTTCACTCGCAAGCTTCTGCGTAATAGCTGTCACCACAAGCGTCGATAACTCAAGAGGATGCTGGTCAAAAAGCTTATCCTGCTCACGCTCTATCAAGGCCGTATCAAGATTGGCTTTGCTAAATGAATCGGTATTTAAAATATAACGTAAAAATGCCACGTTGTTTGGCAGACCAACGATACGCTTCTGTGCCAATGCACGATCTAGTCTCGCTAGCGCTTGTTCGCGCGTAGGAGCATGGACGATAAGCTTAGCAATCATAGAGTCGTAAAAAGGACTGATCACATCCCCCTCACGTACGCCATCGTCGATACGCACATCGGTAATGTTAAAGGTACTATGCTCAGGCTTTTGATAAGTGAATAAAGTGCCTGTCGCTGGCAAGAAATTGTTGTCAGGGTTTTCAGCACAGATACGTGCCTCAATTGCATGACCGTTGATAGCCAGATCATCTTGCGTTTTTGGTAATGGTTGACCCGCAGCAACCAACAGCTGCCACTCAACCAAATCGACACCAGTAATGGCTTCACTAACGGGATGCTCAACTTGCAAGCGCGTGTTCATTTCCATAAAATAAAAATTCATAGCGTCTTCACGCTGCTCAACGATGAACTCAACCGTACCTGCACCAACATAATCTACTGCACGTGCCGCTTCAATTGCCGCTGTACCCATTGCTTCACGCATGGCAGTATCAACACCCGGCGCTGGCGCTTCTTCTAATACTTTCTGATGGCGACGCTGTACTGAGCAATCACGCTCAAATAGATGTACATAATTACCATGCGTATCACCGAATACTTGGATTTCGATATGACGTGGTTTTAGCGCGTATTTTTCAACCAATACTTGATCATTACCAAAACTGGTAATCGCTTCACGGCGACACGAGTCGAGCAGGTCAATAAAATCGCTGCTTTGCTCCACGATACGCATGCCTTTACCGCCGCCACCTGCACTGGCTTTAATCAAGACAGGATAGCCAATACTATCGGCCTGCTGCTGCAAAAACTGTGCATCTTGGTTATCACCATGATAGCCCGGTATCAGCGGCACGCCAGCCGATTCCATCAAGCGCTTAGACTCAGACTTGCCACCCATGGCACGGATAGCATCCGCCGATGGGCCGATGAACACCAAGCCAGCATCTTGGCAGGCTTGTGCAAAATCTGCATTTTCACTTAAAAACCCATACCCTGGATGAATTGCTTGAGCACCGGCTTGCTTAGCGATAGCGATAATAGCATCGCCTTTTAGATAACTGTCTTTCGGTGCCGAACCGCCCAAATAAATAGCTTCATCACAGACAGCAACATGCTTAGCACTGCGGTCCGCATCAGAATAAACAGCAACGGTACTGACGCCAAGACGCTTAGCAGTCGCAGCCACTCGGCAAGCAATTTCACCACGGTTGGCGATTAGAATTTTAGAAAACATAACTATCCCTGTGTCTTGTCGTTGTTATTTGACGTCTTGTCTATTTGCCCATTTGCCTATCATTGTTCTGCTACTAGTTAGTCTGCCATTAGCCAATCAGGTTTACGCTTTTGCAAAAACGCCTGCACGCCCTCTTTGCCTTGCTTTGATGAGCGTATATCAGCGATACCTTTGACCGTGTCAGCAATCAGATCATCTGTAATAGGTGCATCAGCGACATCGTGTAATAGCTGCTTGCAGGTTTTGACTGCATCAGGACTATTTTTGACGACCTTGTTACAGAACGCAGCCACTTCATCGCCCAACCACTCTTCACTTACACGCTCGTGGATAAAGCCAAGCTGACGCGCCTTTTTAGCATCAAATACCTCAGCACTTAGGAAATAACGCTGCGACGCTCTAGCACCTAGCGCTCGGATAACATAAGGGCTAATGGTGGCAGGTGCCAACCCTAAACGAACTTCGCTGAGGCAGAAATTAGCAATCTTGACCGCAATGGCTACGTCGCAAACAGCGACCAGACCCATGCCCCCTGCATAAACATCACCTTGAATGGCCGCAACGGTCGGCTTAGGACATTCATAAATAGTCTTAAGCATTTGCGCCAATTTATCGGCATCCGCTAGATTTTCTTCATAGCTGTAATCCGCCATGGCACGCATCCAATTGAGATCAGCGCCTGCACAAAATGCTTTGCCCGCAGCCGCTAATACAATAACACGCACCTCGCCATCAGCGCCTAGCTTAGTGAAAGCATCTGTCAGCTCGGCAATCATCTCATCGTTAAAAGCGTTGCGTATTTCAGGACGGTTCAATGTCACTGTCGCCACGTGCTGCTCGACGTTAACCAATAGGCTTTTATAATTTTTATCACTGTCTTTTTGCATAACTTTCTCTATATTTCCATGTAAATACTTAAACAAACTCCTGGTCAACTCATAATAATGTTAATACAAGGAAACCGAATGTAGAGGTACAAATCGTACTTTAAATAAGATTGATGCAGTAATCACTTATTATGGGAAAACTTTAAAACGCTTACATTCTAAAGACACCAAATTTTGTCTCTTCAATCGGTGCGTTATAAGCCGCGCTCAACCCTAATGCCAATACATTCCGGGTATCGGCAGGATCAATTACGCCGTCATCCCACATGCGCGCGGTGGCATAATATGGGTGGCCCTGCTCTTCATACATTTCACGAATCGGCGCTTTGAATGCTGCTTCGTCTTCGTCGCTCCACGCTTCACCTTTACGATCAAAGTTATCTCGCTTGACTGTTGCCAATACCGAGGCAGCTTGCTCACCACCCATGACAGAGATACGGGCATTTGGCCACATCCATAAGAAACGCGGGCTATAGGCACGACCGCACATACCGTAGTTACCCGCGCCGAACGAGCCACCGACGATAACCGTAAATTTTGGCACTTTGGCATTGGCAACTGCCATTACCATTTTGGCACCATGACGAGCAATGCCTTCGTTTTCATATTTTCGACCAACCATAAAGCCAGTGATATTTTGCAGAAATACCAATGGGATTTTGCGCTTACAGCACAGCTCGATGAAGTGCGTGCCTTTCTGTGCTGATTCACTGAATAGAATGCCGTTGTTAGCAATAATACCAACAGGCATCCCTTCGATATGAGCAAATCCACAGACCAGCGTCGTACCAAAGCGGGCTTTGAACTCATCAAAGGCACTGTCATCAACGATACGGGCGATAATTTCTCTAATATCAAATGGCTTGCGCTTGTCTGTTGGAATCACACCGTATAGCTCTTTAGCGTCATAACGTGGTGGACGTGGTGTGATTTGATTAGGGATGTTTTTTGCAGGACGATTTAGATGACTGACGATATTACGAGCGATCGATAGCGCGTGGGTATCATTTTGCGCTAGATGGTCAACCACACCTGACAGCCGCGTATGTACATCACCACCGCCCAAATCTTCTGCGGTGACCTCTTCGCCCGTCGCTGCTTTGACCAGCGGCGGACCACCCAAAAAGATCGTGCCTTGCTCTTTAACGATAATAGACTCATCGCTCATAGCAGGCACATAAGCACCGCCAGCCGTACAGCTACCCATGACCACAGCAATCTGCGGAATACCTGCCGCACTCAGATTGGCTTGGTTAAAGAAAATACGGCCGAAATGCTCTTTATCAGGGAACACATCGTCTTGGTTCGGTAAATTGGCACCGCCTGAGTCAACTAGATAAACGCACGGCAGATTATTTTCTTGCGCGATTTCTTGGGCACGTAGATGCTTTTTGACTGTCATTGGGTAGTATGTGCCGCCTTTTACCGTGGCATCGTTACAGACAATCATACATTCGATGCCATTGATACGACCGATACCTGCAATCACGCCAGCCGCCGGAATCTCTTCGCCATACATATCATGTGCAGCCATTGGCGCCACTTCTAAAAACGGCGTGCCTACATCCAATAAACGCTCAACACGCTCACGTGGTAACAATTTACCACGCGCTAGATGCTTAGCTCGTGCGCGCTCTGAGCCACCTTGGGCAACTTTACGCAAGTGTACATACAGATCATCGACTATCTCTTGCATCGCGGCACTGTTTTGCTGAAAGTCGCTTGAGTTTGGACTCAGTTTACTGGTTATGATAGCGCTCATGATATCCCTTTTTTTCTTATACATAGATAGATACATAGATGTGAGTGGCTTTTTATATAAATGATACTGTCTTCTATTGTTAAGCGTTACTCACATGGTTAGTCTTATATTTTCAGAGTAGATAAGTAAGTTTATGACAAACCCAACTCTTCTTTCATTTGCTCAATGATTTTATACTTTTGAATTTTGCCAGTGATGGTCATTGGATATTCAGTGACAAAGCGATAGTAAGCGGGCACTTTATAATGAGCGATATGCTCACTACAGAACTCGCGGACTTCTTCTTCAGTCAAACAGCCAGGTTCTTTCGGAATAATCCAAGCCGCGAGTACTTCACCATATCGCTCATCTGGTATACCGACGATTTGCACATCACGGATTTTCGGATGGCGGTAGAGATAATTTTCGATTTCTACTGGATAGATATTTTCACCACCGCGAATCACCATGTCTTTACTTCGACCGACGATTTTGACATAACCGTCTTCATCCATTGTGGCCAAATCACCCGTATGCATCCAACCATCTTGGATAGCTTCACGCGTTTTAAAACGACTGCCCCAATAGCCTTTCATAATCGAGTAGCCACGTGTGAGTAGCTCGCCTGTCTCGCCCAGCGGCACAATTTCACCCGTTGCGGTGTCGACAACTTTGACCTCAAGCGCAGGCTGTACCAGACCTACCGTCGAGACCTGTTTATCAAGTGGCGTGTGCTCATTGGTTTGGCAAGATACCGGACTGGTCTCTGTCATACCATAAGCAATTGTGACTTCGCTCATGTGCATTTTGTCGATGACGCGGCGCATAACTTCAATCGGACAGCTAGACCCAGCCATGATGCCTGTGCGCAAGGTGGACAAGTCAAAATTTTCAAATTCAGGATGGTCGAGCTCGGCGATAAACATCGTAGGTACGCCATGCAGACCTGTACACTTCTCTTCTTCGACTGCCTGCAATACGGTCAATGGCTCAAAGCCATCATTAGGATAAACGATACAGCCACCATGCGTAAGAATCGCTAGATTGCCAAGTACCATACCAAAGCAATGATATAACGGTACTGGAATACACAATCTATCTTCTTCCGTAAGGTTCATGGCCTCACCGATGAAGTAGCCGTTGTTAAGGATGTTGCGATGGCTCAGAGTAGCGCCTTTTGGGGTACCCGTCGTACCACTGGTGAACTGTACATTGATAGCATCAGTATTTTTAAGCTGCGCTTGACGCTCGGCTACACGGGGATCGTTGGCATCGCCCTCGCTCATCCATGCAGAGAATTTCTGCATAAAACCAAAGGTCTCGTCCGACTCTGGCTCATCAATCCAAATGATACGTTCAATCGTTGGAATTTCAACCAAATCAAGCTGAGTGTAGTCTTTATGGTAAATCTCAGGACATAACTCACGGATTAAACTAGCATAGTCACTGGTTTTGAAATGACGCATCAGTACGAGTGCTGAACAGCCCAGTTTATTTAAGGCATATTGCAGCTCAAAGGTGCGGTAAGCGGGATTTATATTAACGAGGATAACGCCGACTTTTGCCGTGGCCAATTGCATGAGTAACCATTCAGCATTGTTATGCGACCAAATACCGACACGATCGCCAATCTCAAGCCCCATCTCAATCATGCTACTGGCTAATTGATTAACTTGCTGCTGCAGCTCTCGATATGTCCAGCGTATATTTTGATGACGGACAACCAATGCTTCACGCTCAGGATATTTGGAGACAATAGCATCGAAAAAATCACCGATTGTCGCTTCAATCAGCGGTACATCAGGACCTTTATCATAGCTTTGGGTAAGTGGTGCGTTCGCTGAGCGTGCGCCCATATTGATACTAGGGATATTTTCTAAAATAGCATCAAAGTCAACATGAGTCGCATCAAGATCGTAATTTTGAGTCATAACGAGTCCTTTCGTTTTACTTTTTATGGTGCTGATTAATGGCCTGTGGGTCAAACCCTCTTCCTTGAGCAGGTCTTACATAGCATTTAGCTACTATAACGCCATAAACGAAAGCCTGTCAACAATATCAATACAGTATGTATCATTTAATTAGATAAACCGAATTTCTATTCAGTAAAAGGTAACATAGAATCATGGCATATTTTTGACACGAAAAAGCCAGCCACATCATAGATAATGTGGCTGGCTCAAATATTGATACTGTCTTTCAACAGAATCTTCTGGAAAGGAATTGAATAAAGGACATTACCTATAAATAATAATTCAATACTTTTTCAAAAGACGGTCGCGCAATCGTTATACTTTAGGGACTACAGGCGCTTTAATCGTTACCGTTGCACTCACCTCATCGCTATCATTTATTAAGTCCATCACCAACTCTTCATCACTTTCAGTCTTCACTTGCCAACTGCCTGCTGCTTGCGGCACGCCCGTAACCATGACAGAGATTGCTTTATTTTTTAGGCGAATCATCGGCGGCTTATGAGCATAGCCAGCATGGTCTAGGCCCAATATATCATCAGCAATAGTCGCAGCCTGCGCCCGTAACGGTGCCACATAACGGCACGGTACACCATCGATAGACATACAATCACCAATCGCATAAATATTAGGTGTACTGGTACGCAAAGTTGGCGCATCCACCACGATACCCGTGCGACGATCAAACTCTACACCAGCAGCAGCAGGTAATTGTTCGTTAACTGTCAAACCTGTACTGGCAATCACATGATCTACAATCAGTGGTTCGAGCGGCTGAGTATCAGTATTATCTGCATCCGTTGATAACGGTGCATAGTCTACTTTTAGCTTCTCGGTATCGTTACTGTCGTTAGGATTGACACGAGTGACAGCTGATACTTGATAGCCGCCTAAGAATTGGATGCCCTGCGACTCGATCGCTTTGGCAATACGTGCAGTTGCCTTGGTTGGTAGCATCTGTGACAGCGGCGCATCATTTAAATCAATGAGCGTTACTTGATGACCAGCTTTTAGTAAGTCTTCTGCGACTTCTGTGCCCACCATACCAGCACCAACGATTGCAACGTGCTGTTTACCTGTTGCTAGCTTTTCTTGTAGCTGACTAAAGCGCTCGATATGATTGACATGCCAGACTAGATCTTCTGGCAAGCTTTTTGGAAAAATAGGATGCGCACCCATGGCGAGTACCAGCTTGTCATAGCCAACAGTAGCGTAGTTGGTATAGACAGGGTCTGAGCGCAGCGCAGAGACAAGCTGTAACTGTTGAGTGGTTGCATCAACATCCGTTACTTGCGTATTGGCAAGTAACTTAACATTTGCCGCTTCTGCGGCATCAATACCCGTTGCTCTAACCAGGTCTGCCGCACTTTTCTTTTGGCTGATTGCCATGGTCAGCATCGGCTTATGGTAACGGTCGCCACTATCAGCGGTCACCAACGTAATCGGGATGTCTTTATCTTTTGCACGGATCGCATCGATGACATGCCAGCCTGCCAGTCCTGCACCAATGATGACGATACCTTTTGTTATTTCTGTATTCGATGCTACAGATGGATTTTCTACGCTCATATGAACTCCAATGCGGTTTATGAATTATTTTAATTATCAAAAATATTGACCGTTATTGTATCAGTAAACAGACATTCACTCACCTATCTAGCAGTGTAATCATGCAGGTAGGTATCTAACCTTACGTAAGCGCTTAAACTAAAAGGATAAATCTCATTATATTTTATTGGCACAAAAAAGCGCCTACTAATGAGACGCTTTTTTGTCAGAATTGATTATGGTTGCAAAGTTTAATATAAGTAAGGTCGATACTTTTAATGATTTAAAATCTTCGATAAGAACATCTGAGCACGATCACTTTTCGCCCCTTCAAAAAACTCATCCTTACTACAGTTTTCAACGATATGTCCTTCGTCCATAAAGATAATACGATTGGCGACCTGACTGGCAAAGCCCATTTCATGTGTCACGCACATCATGGTCATACCGTCACGAGTCAGCTCAACCATCACATCTAGCACCTCTTGAATCATCTCAGGATCAAGCGCGGAGGTTGGTTCATCAAATAGCATTGCTACTGGATCCATTGCCAATGCTCGTGCAATCGCGACGCGCTGCTGCTGACCACCAGACAGTTCTGCTGGATATTTGGCTGCTTGCGCCGTCAAACCCACACGATCTAGATACGCCATTGCCTTTTGTTTGGCTTCAGATTCTTTACGGTCCAATACTTTGATTTGCGCGACCGTTAGATTATCAATAATCGTTAGATGTGGAAACAGCTCAAAATGCTGGAACACCATACCGACGCGGCTACGCAACTTAGGCAAGTTAGTCTTTGGATCGCCGACAGAGATACCATTGACCATGATGTCACCTTTTTGAAAAGGTTCAAGTCCGTTAACTGTTTTAATCAAGGTCGACTTACCACTACCCGATGGACCACAAACAACGACGACATCACCTTTATGTACATGCGCCGTACAGTCAGTCAGTACTTGAAAATCTCCATACCATTTGCTGACGTTAGATATCTCCACGACCATCTCATCACTAGCATGACCACTATTGGTAACCAGCCCGCCAAAGGCATTTAAGTATGTATCAGCATTGCTCATCACTGGCTCCTAACCACATTATTTTCGATAATCATTATTTAAAAAGGTAAATCAAACACTCAACTCGAGGTCTCAACGCTAGCGTTAGCTGTATTCAAGTCGCTATATTAAAATCGCAAACGCTTTTGTAATTGCTGTACGCCAATAGAGGCACTTAAACTAATCACAAAATAGACAGCACCAGCACCTAAGATATAAGGCGTGAGTAATCCCATTAGCTCACCGCGAACGTATGCTGCGCGGAAAAAGTCGGTCAAACCAATGGCAAATACCAGTGTCGTATCTTGGAATAAGATAATACATTGCTGCAAAATGAGCGGCAGCATCTTACGAAAGGCTTGTGGCAAGATAACCAGACGCATGGTCTGCCCATAAGTCATGCCAAGCGCTTTAGCCGCATTGATCTGTCCACTACCAATAGACTGAATACCAGCACGAACTACTTCAGAAAAATAAGCGGCCTCGAACATCATAAAGGCAACCACACAAGATGCGAAAGCAGCATCGAGTTGCAAATATTTTCCCGTTACCCAAAGATAAATCATCGGTACGGCAAAATAAAACCATAGTAGTACCAGTAGTAGCGGTACAGAGCGGAAATAATTGACATATAGCTTAGCGGGAATCTCAAGCGCTTTAATCCCTGATAAGCGCATTAGTGCCAGTACAGTACCTAAACTAATACCGCCTAAAATAGCCAAAAACAGCACTTTTAAGGTGGTAATCATGCCACCCATTAAACCAGGATAGGCTGTTGCCAATTCGGTCATATTCATTTCTGACCTCCTGCAATAAGCCCAGGCACACGCAGTTTACGTTCAATCAAACCCATAATAGCGATTAAGGATAAATTGAAAACCAAATAAATAATTGTCGCGTAAGTATATATCTCGATACTATTTTGAGTGTATTCACTGATGGTTTTAGTTTGGCTAATCAGCTCCATCACCCCCACAAGTGAGGCCACAGAGGCGTTCTTAAAGCAGTTGGTCAGCTCAGAGCTGAGCGGTGGTAAGATAATACGGAATGCCTGCGGTAGCAGAACTTCTTTGTAGACCTGTGGGATGCTAAACCCTAATGCGTAGGCAGCATTGAGCTGTCCCTCCGGCAATGACTCAATACCCGTCCGTACCTGCTCAACGATACGAGCAGCAGTAAATAAACCAAGACCAATACTGGCTGATAGCATGGCTGAGGTATTCGGGGACAAGTCCTTATACCACCATTCTTGTATCGTCGGCGTCAGCCAACCAGGCGCGATATAAAACCAAAAGAACAATTGTACAAGCAATGGAATATTACGAAAAAATGTCACATAAGCCGTACCGATTGCACGAGCAGTTTTGTTTGGCAAGGTGCGCATGATACCGAAGATGGTACCGACGACCATCGCGATGGCCCATGCGATACTGCCAATCAATAGCAGCCAGCCAAGACCAGTGATCATCCAATGGATATAAAGCTCGCTGCCAATACCAGTCTGCTCAAAGAGCACACCCCAGTTCCAGCTATAATTCATGGTTGTCTCTCCGAGCAACGATTGATAAGCCTATACGTCAAATAAAATTACTGGCTATCTGAACATATAGGCAAGCTATGTTGAGGGACAATGAGCGTTACTGCGCTGCTGCTTCTTTAGGCTGAGCACTGTCATGCGGATTGGCAATCAAGGCCTTTAAGTTATCTGACATCTCAAAGTTTAGGTTGACGTTCTTTGGTGGGATTGGGTTCAAGAACCACTTGTCATAAATGCTATTGATTTCGCCTGAGCTAAAGACATTAGCAAGCGCTTCATCGACTACAGCTTTGAATTCAGGATCATCTTTACGCATCATACAACCATAGATTTCAAACGATTGCGGCTCGCCCACGATAACCCACTCATCAGGATTTTTTGCTTTGGCTTTTTCACCAGCCAGTAGTACATCATCCATCATAAACGCATCAGCACGACCATTTTCTAGCATAAGGAAGCCTTCGCCATGATCTTTTGCTGAGATGATATTGGTATCCATGCTGTTTTCATCATTGTATTGACGGATATAACGCTCTGAAGTTGTTCCTGCTGTTGTTACAAGGGTTTTACCTTTTAGGTCTTCGAAATCTTGAATACCAGAGTCTTTTTTGGTCAACAAACGCGTACCGATTTCAAAGAAACCATTAGAGAATGCGACTTGCTTTTGACGTTCTTCGTTATTGGTAGTTGAGCCACACTCAAAATCTACTGTGCCGTTTTGTACCAACGGGATACGAGTTTGCGAGGTAATCAAGTTATAACGAACGTTAAGGTCTGGCATATTTAGCTTTTGCTTAACTGCTTCAACCACTTTCATTTCCAAATCGTGTGCATAGCCAATCGGCTGATTAGGATCATCAGCGATATAAGAAAAAGGAATAGAGGAATCACGGTGACCGACAACGATAGTGCCAGAGTCTTTAATTTTTTGTAGCGTACCGTTGGTGGTTTCTGTCGTCGCGGCATCATCTGCTGGCGCATCAGTGCTGGTTTGACTACTGTTATTACATCCCGCTAAACCTAATGCCATAACAGCAGCTAAAGTCAACGGTTTGGAAAATGAGTATGACATGAAATACATCCTTTTATCGCAAGATTGAGTGAGTGCTTGGACGATATAGGTCTAATTGACCCGTCTGCCCCGCATCCGTACGGATGTTGCTGTTGTTTATCACAATGCAACTTAATGTTACTGTACAACAATTTTGCAGTAGAGGGTAAATTTTTTTCGAGAGAGTACATATTTATGAATATATTCATTTTCTAACTATCAGATGATGGTTCATAATGGATATTTACTCAGAGCTTTGTACAAATAGCCGCTTTGTTACATGAGCTTATTATCAGCTATTACTATTCATAATCGTTAAAACAGTCTGCTAAGTACGATTGATAAATCGGTAGTAATCCCCATAAAGCAAACAACTTCTCTATACTACAAATGACCTATGACTCAAGATATCCAAGTCCCAAATACGGACAGCCAAACTACTGGTAACCATGGCAGCAACGACATTCGCCAACGTTTTTTCGTTGAAGATTCTCCCGTACGTGGCGATGTGGTGCGCCTATCACGCAGCTATGCAAGCACAATTGCACAAAAGCCCTACCCTGAAGCCATCAAACGCTTACTGGGCGAGATGCTGACCGCAGCGAGTTTGCTAATCAGTACGGTCAAAATCAATGGTCGTCTATCTATTCAGCTGCAATCATCGGACAGTGACAGCTTGCTAAACTGGGCAATGGCAGAATGCGATCAAGACGGTATCATTCGTGCGCTTGCTAGCTGGAAAGGCGAGACGGATGAGCAAGTACAAGCGTGGGACAATATGACCCATGCTAAAGAAGCTTTTGCTGAGCTTGGTGCGATGGGACAAGGCGTATTGTTTATCAATATCCAGCCTGATGGCGGCGAGCCATACCAAGGTATCGTTGAGCGCAGCCATGACAATCTAGCGGACTGCTTGGCGCATTATCAAAAGCAATCGGCGCAGATTCCAACATTAATCAACCTAGCATCGGACGGTCTGCAAGCAGGTGGTATCTTGGTACAAATGCTACCGCGTACTGCTGAAGAAACGTCTGAAGTTGAGCAAAACCAAGATGCAGGTATTGACGATGATTTATGGACACGCTTGTCTGTATTGACGCGCACGGTAAAAGCAGAAGAGCTAACAACACTGGATGCTAACGAAATACTATATCGCTTGTATCATGAAGAAAACATCGTTGCCCCTGAACCTGCCCCTCTAGCATTTGGTTGTACTTGCTCGCGCGAGAAGTGTGAAATGGCAATCGAGCAAATTGGTGAAGCAGAAGCACTAGATGTCGTCGAAGAGCAAGGCGGGACGTTTGAGATGGATTGCGGATTCTGCGGTGAAATATACAAGTTCAATAAGAATGATGTAGCAGCTATATTCGCTGAATAATTTTTTATCATCATAAGCCATTATTTATAAAAACCCTCAAGTGTGATGCTTGAGGGTTTTCGTTTTATGATTAAGTCACTACACCACCAAATCCAAACTTCTAGGATAAGAATGTATGCGCGGACGCCCAGCGTAGTCACTTCGGCCATTATCAAGTAGCCATTCAACCACCTGCTCGCGCACCCGCCTACTATGAATCAAGTTCATATGATTCACCCCATAAAACACTGCTTTATGACCATCTGGCACAAACAAAGCATGCTCCGCGTCATCTTCGCCCAACGCTGAAGCGACAGATACCAAGCTGTCTCCTAGCAGGTCCGTTACCTTAGAATCATAGTGCGTTTCAAGCAAAGCACTAGCGACAAAGTAAGTTTTAATATCACTTGGCAGCTGTGCAGGATGACGGAAATCTTGTGGCAACACGCTACGGCCCTCCAATGCCTTCCAGTCTGCATCACGAATACTGCCATGACGTAGATCGATAATACCAGCACTTCGCATATCACCGAGTTTGGCCAGCGAGCCTGCAAACGGCAGCTTGGCAATGATATCTTGCACATAGTTACCGATACGCTCAAGGACTGCCCCGTGATGCGGCGAACCTAACGTGATGAGGTTACCTACGCGTTTTATCCAATCTAGGCGATCTTGCTCACCATAAAACAATGCACTGCGAGCAACCAAACCGCCCATACTGTGTCCGACCAGATCTATCTGAGTGATATTTGGGTTGTCATCGACCAATGCTTGCAGTAATTGAGAGAACTTACGGCCGCTACGTGAGATACGGCGACCTGTGTTGTAATCTAAATACAGAACGGTGGTATCGGGCTGGCTGATGTGAATGGCCTCACCTAAATCATGATCCACTTGAGCATGCCAACTTAAATGACTCATGCATAAGCCATGGCACAAAATAGCGATGCGCCCTGATAGTACGTCATTTTGTGGTTTGCCGTCTTGAGTATAGAGCATCATCGGAATGGCGATCGCATTCTGGTTATTGACAAGATGGTCGCCCATGACACCATTGAGTACGTTGACCAGTTTTTTCAATGAGTCTGGTAATGGTTGCCCTGATTTTTGGATAATTAAGTTTTTGTATATGCGTAGTACAGACGCCAGGTTATTACCGACCATCTGCATGACATGACGTATCGTGCCATAGATACGTCCAGTAAATCCGCGCGACCATTTATTCAAATGTTTGTCATTGAAGCGGCCTAGCGGACGCAAGATAACTTCACGGTGAATGGCTTCTACGATTTCTGTAATCTCAACCACACCTATAGTGGCAAGCTGCGCCAGCCCTTCAAAAAAGTCAGTTAAAGACACAGGTGTTTTGTTGATTTCATTGCTGTCATCCGAATCTGCTAGTAGCTTGACCAGTTCATCCATATCAATGGCTTCGAGTTGATCGATTTGCTCATATAGGTGGCTGTGTAGCGGTACACTAGCGTCAGGGATAAAATGCGCATCAAGTTCATGGTGGATACGAGTATAGCTGCTATCATTTTGAGCGTCGCTGTCACTAATACTGTCGTTATAAAATACACTTGGACTACTCATAGTATTTACACATTCAGCGAGAGAAGTTATTTTCTATATTATCCTGTAACTACAGCGAATAGAAGTGAATGGTTCGACTTTAGCACTGGATGGCGACCAGCAGAGTCAGATTACTGATAGACGGTTTCTTTAACAATCAAATCAACGTAATAATAAAAAATCCCAAGCCTTAACTTGGGATTTTTATAGTTGTACTCATTTTGGTTATTGCTGTTGACCACCTATAACTTACGCCTATCTATGTCGTGCTATCAGCTGTATCAAATGATTCTGCCAGTATGACATCACCATCCTCACGAGTAATCATGACAGTCGCTGAGCGAGGAATACTACCACCAGCGACAGCACCCCATGTATTGCCTGGATGCTGAATATTGATAAACAGTGTTTTAAAGTCTGGCGCCATGGTGATACCTGTTACTTCGCACCCTTCAGGGCCGACAAAGAAACGTTTGATATTGTCATTGCTGGCAGATGTACCGACTCGGGTTGATTGCCCTGCTGATGTGGTCATCATCGATCCATCACTGACTTTGCCTGGCAGAGCCGCAAGCAACATACAGCTACTGGTATCGGTATAAGCGCCGTCATCTGTCTGAATCCATAAGACACCGCGTGGGTCAAAGTATAGGCCGTCAGGTGAAGAAAAGTCGTTATTATCATTTAGCTGAGAGAGATTTTCTGCTGATAAATCACTTGGCGCACCAAACAAATAGATATCCCACTCAAAACTCGTTGCAGCATGGTCACCGCCCGCTTCCGCCCAACGAATGATATGGCCATTGTCATTACCAAGTGCCTTTTCGCTTGACTGATAACTACGTGGATTGGAAGCTGAGACAGGTTGATCATCACGTACACCGCGATATTTATTATTGGTCAATGTCACATAGACATCGCCTGTCATAGGACTGACCGATACCCATTCAGGTCGATCCATCTTAGTAGCACCAGCAGCATCAGCAGCTGCACGGGCGAATACTAACACTTCATCTTGACCATTGAATGGTAATGCACTATTAAAAGCATCCAGTCCATTCTGACCATGGACAAGCGCTTTCCATTCACCGCTACCATCTTCGTTAAACACCGCCACGTATAGCGTGCCTTCATTCAGGTATTTATCACCTGCTTTTAGTCCGCCTCCGATATCCGAGTTTGACCACATCGCTTTGGAGACAAACTTATAAATGTACTCACCTCGAGCATCATCACCCATATAAAAAACGACCGGCTTGCCTTGCTCGACAGGCGCATACGCGCAATTTTCATGGGCGAATCGGCCAAGTGCAGTGCGTTTTTGCGGTATAGAGTTTTGGTCAAATGGGTCAATCTCAGTAATATAACCAAAGGTATTGAAGCCGTAGCGATAATCCTCAGCAGCACTGGCACCGACTGCGGTCATATCCCAGCGTGAGAACTCGTCTGTTATCTTGGCATCCTTTGCTTCTGGGGTATGCCATAGATACTCCCAACCTGGGAAGTCCTCTACCGCACCGTAGCGTTCGCGAGCATAGTTGTCATTAGCACTCAACTGATTGGCATCTTGTCCACGGGCAAACACACCTAAGAAATTTTCTTCAGTAGTCAGATAAGTGCCCCAAGGTGACAGACCTGCGCCGCAGTTATTATTGATACCGCGAGTCTGATAGCCTGTCGGATCAAACTTGGTCTTAACTAGAGCAGAACCTGCCACAGGGCCAGCCAATTGCGCTGTTGTACTACTGGTGATTCGGCGGTTGTATTTAGAGTCAGGCACCATCTCATAACCCATACCATCTGCACGGCGAGTTAACTCAACCACCGAGACACCATGACAGTTGACTTCACGGCGGACGTCGCTTGCGAGACGACGGTTTTGAAAGATAGGCATAGCATCATTATCTTGCGTGACGTAATAGCCAAATGGGCTAAGCTCACTGCTGTTAACGTATTCATGATTCATGACGAGCAAGCTGTTTTCTGACGCTTTGGCATCGTAAGCATTACCGTTTTTGCCAAAAAACCACATACCATCATGGTTGTCACCCATACGCCATTCAAATGACTCTGCTGATTGCTCGCGATTGTCTTTCCAATCTTCAATACCAGAGTTCAATGGTGTACCAAGCGGTAATATCATCTCTGCCTTATAGCCTGCCGCTACGGTCATCGTCTCCGCAGTTGAATGCGCGACTGCCTCAAACTTCAAGGTATCAGGACGCTTCAGATCACCCTGCGCAGGAATGGCTGCATCATTGTCATTACTGACCATATTTCTATCATCATCTTCACTACATCCAGCTAAAGGTAATGCGCCAAAAAAGGCGGCAGCCGTCAACCCTGTGCCACCTTTTAGAATACTACGGCGGTTCAATCGACGATTGATAATCGTCTGAAAGTCAGTATTATTAGTAGGATTTGAGTCTTCAACCACTTCGTGGGCAAGCGTTCGCTCATTGTTCAATAATGTCATTATCAGTCACCTTGCTATTAGGCTAGATTGGCAGAGAGTTGATCGCAGCTGTATAATTACGACCACAAAAATACGAATTCCGCTTAAGTCTACTCAACCTTTATGACAGCACGCTGAACAATAGGTGACAAACTGATGACAATCGACTTTGCTAATGATGATTAATAAGTAAAGTGATTTAAAGATAGAATGGTTTTTCAGTTGGCAAATTTAAGAAATAAATATAAAAGCTTAAAAACAAAAACCCCAAGCAATAGCTCGGGGTTTTAAATATACATCTGTTATCGCAAAAAGCTTACTGTACTTGTGATACCCACTCATGATCACCCAATTTTAGCTGAAGCTTGTCACCTGCTTGCAACACACCAACGCCGCTTGGCGTGCCAGTCATAATCACATCACCTGCTTGCAAGTTAAATGCATGGCTAATATTGACTAGCAATTCATAGACAGGAAACAGCATTAATGCGCTATCGCCATCTTGCGTTAATTTATCATTGATAGACAGCTGATACTGTACATTCTGCAGATTGCCAAACGCTTGTGGGTCAAGCCAATCAGCAAGTACGCAAGCTCCGTCAAAACACTTGGCACGCTCCCACGGATGACCTTTTTCTTTTAGTTTGCTTTGCAAATCACGCAAGGTTAAATCCAGTCCCAATGTCACGCCACCAATCGCTTGCTGAGTCTGCTCAATTGTCGCCATAGATAAGTCAGCTGATAGCTGAATGCATAGTTCAGCCTCATAATGAGTCTCACCTAAAAGCTCTGGACTTGGGCGAACCACATCACCACGAATAGAGACCACTGAAGACGCAGGTTTCATAAACAGTATCGGCGTAGTTGGTACTTCGTTGCCTAACTCTGCAGCGTGTGCTGCATAGTTGCGACCAACACAGACGACTTTACCAATAGAAGCACGCAGGCTTTCATTATGATTGATAGCACCCTGCTCGGCACTAACGCCAGCTGCAATGGTGTTAGCTAATGACTCATGTGGTGATTGGCTCATACTAGACTCTCCCTGTAAATGATGGCTATTTTATCCGTAGTCCATACTATATTGTCTACAGTAACTGTGACGATTTTTAGTTGCTAACTGCTAACTGCTAACTGCTAACTGCTAACTATGAAATCGTATTGGTCACGACATCTGGTGGTACATAACTGGCATGACGGTTCATACGCTTTTCAAACAGTCTAAAGCTAAACAAGATAACCCACGACAGTAGTAGATAGACGATACCAGCGGCAAAGAATAGCTCCATCAAGGTATAAGTTCGCGCACTAATTGTACGAGCGACACCTGTAATATCCATCAATGCAATCGTCGAAGCTAGTGCACTACCTTTTAGCATAAAGATAACTTCGTTACTGTACGCTGGGATCACAATACCAAATGCGCGCGGCAGCGTAACACGTGTTAGCTTTTGCCATTTTGACATACCAAGAGCGTCAGCCGCTTCAAGCTCTCCAATAGGAATCGTCTGAATCGCACCGCGTATAATCTCTGCTAGATAAGCACTGGTATTAAGAGTAAAGGCGATGATGGCGCACCAATATGCTTGGCTAAGTACTGGTTCCCATAAAAACGACTCGCGTACAGCCTCGAACTGACCCAAACCGTAATAAATCAGGAATATCTGTACCAGCAGCGGTGTGCCACGGAAAAAGAAAATATACAGAAATGGTAGTACCTGTACCACCCAGCTTTTAGACAGTCGTAACAATGCCAAGACCAAACCAAACAGCAATCCAATCACACCTGAAAACAATACCAGCTGTACGGTCAATACCGCACCACCTAATAAATCAGGGATATGGTCAAAAATGACCTGCCAATTCCAATCCATAGTATCTCTCCTCTATCCTATGGTCGATTGACTGTGAGTGGATTGACGACTTATCTTTTTGGCATAGCGTGCCGCAGGATTGGCGCGCCACTCAAGCCACATCATAAAGCCAGTAATCAACATGGTCAGACCCAAATAAATAATCGCTGCTGCCATATAAAAGGTAAACGGCTGCTGCGTTGACTGTGCCGCACGCGATGATTGATACATGATGTCCTTGAGACCCACGACCGATACCAATGCAGTATCTTTGAGCAATACCAAAAACAAATTACCCAAACCTGGTAAAGCAATCTGCCATACTTGCGGCAACGTGATGCGATAAAAAGTCTGCAAAGGACGCATACCAATCGCTTGGGCAGCCTCTCGCTGTCCTACTGGAATCTCCTGAATGGACATGCGAAAAATCTCAGTCGCATACGCACCAAAAGCAATAGACAGCGCCATGACACCACCCCAAAAAGCGCTAATTTCGACATAGTCGTTGTAGCCGAACTTTTTAAAGATGCTCATCAACAAGATAGAGCCGCCATAATAAATAAAGAGCACCAATAACAGCTCAGGTATACCGCGCATCGTCGCAGTATAGACAGTCGCAAGTTTACGTAGCAACCAGATATTGGACATCTTGGCGGTTGCGCCGAGCAAGCCTAAGCCCAGACCAATAATCAGACTGGTCACAGCTAGTTGTATGGTGACGGTAGCGCCGCTTAATAAAAGCGCGCCAAATCCTTGTAAGTCAAACACGATTATCCACTCAGTCTCTTTATATTAGCAATTAGGGCATGTCTTCAATTCAATCGATAGACATCTAAATGGTTTAAAAACGGCTAAATCTTGCCAAACGGCGTCAAATAGCTGACTAATATCTCGATATTATTTGCGCTATTTTCCTTATTTGACTGCAATTTATCTCATTTTTATTACCATTTTTAAAATGAAGACACGCCCTAGCAAAATATGAGTTAAAAGAATCAGCATCAATAGCTGAACGCGGCAAAACACCGTATTTTATACCAAATCAATAGGGATGGTTGGCGTCAAAAAATGACGTCAGAAGAATACGATTAACGCTGCGATAATTGACACAGTAGAAATGAGCGCTGATTTTATCATATTCACTCGCTGTGATGTTAATACTGACGCGTAAAAGCTGAGCCTAAGCTGTACCTAAACAGACACTTACCTCTAGAAGCCTACAACAAACCGACTAAATTTGAGCAAAATTGATAGATGACCACGATGTATATTCGATGATGTAACCGCCAATAAAAAAGGACATCACCATGATGGCGATATCCTTTTATTAATCAAAACAATATTTTTTGACTGTTATTTTGATTGCCGATAGTTATTAACTAGCCGCTTTTGACGTTGGTTGCTCACTAGCATTTGACTCTACGTCTTCACCCACTGTGCCCGTTGCAGACGCTGGCAACGCAAAGTACTTTTGATTGATTTTATCGTAAGTACCGTTTGCTTTTAGATTAGCAAGAGATTGATTAATCTTCGCTTGTAACGGATCGCCTGGGCGTACCGCTATCGCAAAGTTATCATTGATATCAATCTCATCACCTTTTAGTGCATATTTGCTACCAGCAGATGAGCTCAGCCATTCTATTGCAGGCAGCTTATCAGAAATCATCGCATCGACACGGTTTGAACCAAGATCTAAAAACGCGTTGCTCAACGTATCATAAAGCTTCATATCGGCTTTTGGATACGTGTCTTCTAGCCATTGCGATGAAATGGTCGAACGCTGTGCAGCAATAGAGTGAGAGTCGATATCGCTATTGTTGCTAGGGTCAAAGCTGCTGTCTTTTTCTGCCAAGAAAACTAAGGCATTGCTAAAGTAAGGATCGGTAAAGCTGACCTGCTCTGCGCGCTCTGGTGTGACCGACATCGCCGCCACAATCGCATCATACTTACCCGCTTTTAGACCGGGGATAATACCGTCCCAGTCCTGCGCTACAACCTCGCAAGTTACCTGCATATCTGCACAAAGTGCATTTGCTATCTCAACATCAAAGCCACCAAGGGTCCCATCAGCATTGGTATAGTTAAAAGGTGCATATGCCCCCTCTGTACCGATGCGTAATACCTCATCTGTAGAGGCTGCCATTGCTTCGGTAGCCTCTGAATTGGTATCAGTCGCACTCTCTTGGTTATTGCTACAGCCAGCAACGGTAAAGGCTGTCGCTAGCGCAAGCAATGACATAGACAGACGTCTGGTCATATTCACATTGAATTTGTCAGTCGTGGTATAGATTGGGGCACACTGGTTGCTCATGATCATCCTTGGTTTTTACTTGAGTAAACAACACGTCTTTAAACAATAGCAGTTAAACTGCTAGATATCGTATTAGTTAGCTGGCGCTTCTTCTTCAACATCATCAGTGTCCACTGCTTTTTGAGCAGCAGCAGTGGAACTAGTACCAAAATAGCTACCAGTGATTTGATCATAGGTGCCGTTGTCTTTTAGCTCAGCCAATGCCGCATTAAATTTAGCAACTAACGGATCGCCTTTACGGAATGCAATACCCATTGCATCATCATCAGTACTGATCTCGTCACCTTTGATTTCGTATTCTTGACCTGCCTCAGTTTTTAACCAATCAACGCCCACTACTTTGTCAGACATAAGCGCGCGCACACGACCTGATGTCAGATCTAAATAGGCATTATCTTGAGTATCATAAAGCTTGATGTCAGCATCGTCATGCTCGTTTTGCAAATACTGTGATGAAACCGTTGAACGCTGTGATGCAATTGGTTGACCTGTTAGCTCATCAACACTAATATCATCACCTTTTTTACCGATTAAGATAATACCACTGTGAAAGTATGGGTCGCTAAAATCAACTACTTCTTTACGCTCAGGAGTGATCGACATACCAGCAATAGCTGCATCAAATTTTTGTGCATTTAGCCCTGGAATCAGTCCATCCCAATCTTGAGAAATAACTTCACATTCTGCATTCATCTCTTCGCACAAGGCATCAACCAGCTCAATCTCATAACCAATTAGATTACCCTCAGCATCGGTGTAACTAAAAGGCTTAAAGCTTGATTCTGTAGCGATTTTAAGATCCAAGGGCGCTTCAGTAGCGGTATCAGCTTCAGTATTTTCTGCTGGAGCTGAGCTATCATTACAACCTGCCAACATTAGCATTGCTGCGCTAAGTGGTGCTAGCCATAATGCTTTTTTACCCATTGATGATGTCATTGAAATTGTCATTTTTACTATCCTTTACTATATTGGTTTATGTTCTCTAGACACACAAATTTATTGACCAAAATTGGCTTGTTCTAGACGTGCTAGCTCACCGTTGCTACGGATTTCGCTAAGCGCGTTATCAAACTCTGCTTTAAGTGAGTCATCTTTGCGGACAGCAATGGCAATATTGTCATCGTTATCAATCTCATCACCGACGATACCAAAGCCTTCTGAGTTATCTACTAACCATGATTTTGCAGATACTTTTTCAGCCAATACAGCATCGCTACGACCAGATTTTAGGTCTAAATAAGCGTTATCATAGTTATCGTATAATTGAACGGTATTGCCATCTTTACCTTCGTAGTTATCCTGTAGATAAGCACCTGGCGTAGTAGAACGTTGACCACCAAGCGTTACGTTTTCGATCGCCATAGGATCAAAGTCACCATCAGTGTTGGTCAGCCACACCATCGTATTGGCAAAGTACGGCTCGCTGAAATCTACTTTTTCTTGACGCTCAGCAGTGATAGACATGCCGGCAATTACCGCATCATATTTTTGTGCCAATAGACCTGGGATAATACCGTCCCAATCCTGTGCAACGATTTCACAATTGGCTTGCATTTGATCACACAAAGCATTGGCAACATCGATATCAAAACCTGCCAAGCTGCCATCAGCATTGGTGTAGTTGAATGGAGGGTAAGCGCCCTCGGTGGCGATACGGATGGTTTTACCAGTGGTTTCTGCTGCAGGGGCGTCAGCATTGGTATCGGTGGTTTCATCGGCAGGTTGGCTACAAGCGCTCAACATCAATGCAGCAGTAACGGTCATCGACGACCACAATAGGCGAGAATTCGACATCATACGTTCCTTAAATTCTGATGGGTTTTAACATAAATTTTTGATAGGATTTTCTGGCTTAGGGTTCTGATATTTTGTTCTCTGACGTCCCTGCCAGACAAGCAATATAGATAGCAGAAAGGCAGACAGCCACGAGATGTGACGGTCTATAAACCTTTTGATAATACCTGAGTAAAATATCAAAAACAAACGTTTTGCATACTCATAGTTATCATTGGGCAATAAATAGTCAACAATGGTTACGTTAGAGTAATTTTATATTTGGCAGGAAAGATGGTGGCAAAGGTATTGCCACCATTAATATTAGACAGAAAACTAGACAAAAAATCAGGTAGGACGGTGTGACGCCATAAAGTCTTTGACGCGCTCAGAGGTAGGGTTATCAAAGACTTGCTCAGGTGTGCCAATCTCTTCAACCACCCCTTGATGCAAAAAGACGACTTTGCTTGATACTTCACGGGCAAAGCGCATTTCGTGAGTAACGATAAGCATCGTACGCCCCTCTTCTGCTAGCTCGCGCATTACCGCAAGCACTTCGTTGACCAGTTCAGGGTCTAGCGCAGAGGTTGGTTCATCAAATAATAGAACTTGTGGCTGCATAGCAAGCGCACGAGCAATCGCGACACGTTGACGCTGACCACCAGATAAATTTGCAGGATAAGCGTCTTTTTTGTCGAGTAGCCCTACTTTGTCGAGCAGTTTTTCGGCATCACTGATGGCTTGGGCTTTTTTGATTTTTAGGACCTGCGTTGGTCCTTCGATGATGTTTTGTAGGATCGTCTTATGTGGCCACAGATTAAAATTCTGAAACACAAACCCCACGCGAGCACGCAAGCTTTCTAATTGCTTCACTTCTGCTGCTTGTAGCTCACCTGACTTGGCAGGTTTTAGCATCAGCTCTTCGTCACCAATCAAGATACGACCATGATTGGGGTTTTCAAGAAGGTTAATACAACGCAGCAACGTCGACTTACCTGAGCCAGATGAGCCCAAAATAGAGATAACATCGCCATCATAAGCAGTTAGGGATACTCCCTTTAATACTTCTAACGAGCCGTAGCTTTTATGGATGTCTTGTAAGTCTAGGGCGATAGGCCGAGTCGGGTTTTTTGCAGTATCAAGCATGGTTCAGCAGACTTCCAATAAATATGAGTGAAAACACGAATAAAATGAGCGCTATATAGCTATATCTATATAGTATAAACATCTAGAGCGTTATCGTAATATGCCTGATGAGGCAAAGCGAAAAATGTCATATTGTCTCTTATTACGCAGTAAAAAGGCAAATACTGTATTTAACCAACGGGTTAATCAGCATACAAGAAACCATTAATACAAAAAAAGCCCAGACTGCGTTTATCGCTCTGGGCTTTATTTTATCACTTT